>JANNQE010000502.1:0-9650 GCA_031441625.1 Planctomycetia bacterium | reverse complement strand
AGCGGCCTGACGGCCGCCGCTCGCCCGGTTTCACAATCCCATCGACTGGGCCAGCGCGTAGATCTGGTCGATGTCGAACACCTGATCGCTCTTGGTGAAGAGGGCTGTGACGGCGGCCTTGTGGATCTTCATCTTCGTCCCGCCGACGCCGAGTGCCCCGTAGCACACGCAGTCGTTGCGGTTGACCGCCTTGTCGTTCAACTCCACCCCTTCGATACCGGCCGGCGGCACGCCGTTCAGGTCAATGGCCATCGTGAGCGACTTGCACGCCGTGCGGTACTTCTGCGGCAGCATCATCGCGCCGGGCGCGCCGGCGGCGATCACCAGTCCACGCCCTTCCAGTGCGGCCGGCGCGTCGGTGCTACTCGACGACGCCACCGCCTCCACGTTCGCCGTCGGCACCACTTTCCGAATGGCGGCGGCCACCACCTCGGCTTTGTCCCGGCTGCGGCTGCCGATGCGGACGTGCCCGCCGGCGGCGGCGAGCAACCGGGCCACCCGCTGGCCGACCGGCCCCGTGCCGCCGAGCACCAGCGATTTCGTCGTGCCCAATGCCAGATGCCGGCCGGCCGCGATGACCGCGGCGACGGCGGTGGTGTTCGCCCCGTTGCTGTCGAGCATGACCGACACGCTCAGCCCGAACATGGGCAACAGGTGCTTCCGCACTTCGGTCAGCAGGGTCTCGCCGGCCGTCACGTCCGACCCGCCGATGAAGATGGCCGTCTTCGCCAGGTCCTTCGGGCCGCGGGTGAAGATGCACCCGTGGACGAGCGGCATGACCGCGTCCGGCGTCACCCCGCCGTAGCTGAACAGGTGCTGCACCCCGGCATCGACCGCCACCACCCGGTCGAACACGCTGGGCAGGGCGTCGGTGTCGAGTTGGATCAGGATCGTCGGCTTGTCCATAGAGGGGTATGGGGTATGGGGTTTCGGGTCTGATGTCGTGCGATGAGAAGTGTTATACCCGAAACCCCATACCCCAAACCCGTCGTGCTTACTTGGGGCTGAACGGGTGCTTCTCGCCGCGGCGGGCGGTGATCTCGTCGATCTTCGGCGAGCCGGTCATGGCGCTCTTGATGGCCATCTTGGTGGCCTCGTAGTTGTACTCGTAGATCTTGGCGTCGTCGGCCGCGTCCCAGTGGATGAACACGCCGCACACGATCACGTACTCTTCCGCCTTGTCCTTCGGGATGACCCCGTCGGCCACGCTGTCGGCGACCGCACGGGCGACGGCCGCCTGGGCCGGGCCGAACATCTGCACCGCCTGCTTCGCCCCCTTGATGGTCACTTTGGTGATCATCACGGTGGCCGGCTTGCAGATCAGGTTCGGGGTGATGACGGCCAGCAGGCTGGAGTGGCCGGCGCTCTGGGTGGCCAGGGCGTTGGCGAACGCGGTGCCGACCGGCCCGGCCTTGTCGCCGATGAGCAGGTCGATGTGCGCGATCTCGTTCCCGTCGCCGACCAGACCTTCGCCGATGAACATGCTCATGCCGTCGCTCCGTACATGGTGAGGAACCCGCGAGTGGGGTGGCGATGGTGTACGGCGCTACCGTCAGAACGCCCACCACGGGCCGGGCGGGCACAGGTCGATCCGCCCGCGGGCGAAGTCGAGGGTGAGCACCCGCCCGCGGAGGAAGTCGAGGCCGAGCAGGCCGTCGATGGTCAGCCCGGTGGAGAGTTCTTGGGCGTGCAAAATGAAGTCGGTGTGAGTGACACCGAGGGCGGAAACAAGTGGGGCGACGAATGCCCCCGCCTTTCCACCCCCGGTCACGGAGCGGAACCGATCAATCTGGACGGGCTTGGTCAGATCGAAGCCCAGCATCCGCATCAGATGAGGGCGGAGGGTGGTGCGGTTCGAGCCGGTGTCGAGGGCGAACGCGAACCGATGGTTCGCTTCGGGTCCGCGGATGACGACCGCCACTCGGACGCGGATGTCGTTCGGGTCGAAAGGGGCGATCACAGGTTGAGTATCCAGATTTCGTTCGGGTCGGGTTTGCCCGTGTACCAGATCGCCCCGCGGGTGACGTGGCGGTGGGTCTCCAACCCGCGGTCGAACTCGTCCCGGTCGGGGTGATGCCACACCACCCGGCCGGAGAACGGCTCGTGCCGCTTGGGCGCGTCCGACTGGTCGGCGAACACCCACTCGTTCGGATACATCGCCTCGATCTCGGCCGTCGAAAGGTATTTGCCTGCCATGTCGTGCCCTCGGTGGGTGTCACCCCAATTCTACCCGATCAGCTTGCGGTAGTCGGGCATCAGGTGGGCGTTCACGCGGGCCATCACCGCCCCCCACACCTTCTCCTGGATGTCCATCGTCAGCAGCCCCTGCACCATGCCGCCGCCGGCCTCGGCCAGGTAGTTGACGAGCGTGGCCGTCGGGTCGCCCTGGTTCTCCGGCATCATTTTGCCGGCGTGGACGAAGTCGTTCGCGGCGATGCTCATCATCGGCAGCAGAGGCACCGGGTCGGGGCCGTTGGCGTAGCGGTACAGCTTGCCGGCGTACTCGCGGTCGAACGCCTCGGCCACGATCTTGTTGCCCACCATCGGCGCGCCGAAGGTGTACACCTGGTGCGGCATCATCGTCTTGCGGAAGAACAGCCAGCTCGCCATCATGGCCAGCGCCCCGCCCAGGCTGTGCCCGGTGATCCAGAAGCACCGCGGCTTCTCCTGCTGGCGGGCCGACACTTCGGCGAACAGCGGGTCCCAGACGGCCGAGATGGCGCTCACGAACCCCTGGTGCCAGCGGGCACCCACCCCGGCCGCCGCGAACTCAGTGGCCAGTGGGCCGGTCGGCTGGATGAGCAAGTTGTTGGCGTTCGTGATGAACCAGTCCTTCAGCCCGTCCACGGCGGTCGGCGCCTCGCTCCCGCGGAAGGCGAGCACCAGGTTGTCGGCGTCGTAGGCCACGTAGGCCTGCGTGTTGTCTACGCTGACCAGCGTGGCCGTCAGGCCGAGGTCATTCAGATAGCCCGGCCCGCCCTTGTCCTGCGGCAGGTAGGCGTAGTCGGCACAGTCGGCCAAGAACTTGGCGTTCCCGGCGTCGCCAAAGGCGTCTTCGGTCAGGGGCATGGGCAAGCCTCCGTGAGAGTCGTGGGTCGAGGATCGTGGTGGGTTAGTTGTTGAACTTCCGCTTCGCCGTGTCCTTGGCCTGCCACTCGCGGAGTGCCTTGCTGGGCACGGGCGGTGTCAGCCCGCGGAAGTCGAGTTCCGTCAGCTTGCAGTCGGGGTTGTCGAGGATGCACTTCTTCACCCCGTCGGCTGTCATGCCGGTGCGGGCGGCGAACAGTTTGGTCAGCTTCGGCAGTTTCACCAGTCGCTCCAAGGTGGCGTCCGTCACCGGCTTGTTGTCGTTCAGGTCGATGAACTTCAACTCGTCCATCCCGTCCAGGCCGGCCAGGTCGTCGTCCGTTAGCCCGCCGTTCGCCGCCTGGATCGTCTTCCACCCCTTGTGCCCCATCACCACGTCGAGTTGATCCTTCTTCGCCCCGGTGATGGTGATGCTGTCGCCGAACACCTGGGCGGTGGTCTGGATCCGTGGCGGGTACATGCGGTTGTACACCGGGATGGCGAGGGCGGTGCCCGCCCCCACCAGCACCACCAGGAGCGGTAGCAGCGCCTTCTTGATGAACCCGCAGCGGAAGGCGACGATGAGCAGCCACAGCAGGCCGATGGCCACGAGTGCGGCACCGACGGCCAACAGGGGGAGGGACAGCTTCTCGAGCATGGGCGGAGTCCGGAGGGGTGTCGAACGACTGGGGGAAATATATCGCCACACGCACACCCTTCGGAAGGGTGCGGCGCTGATTTCGGCGCAATTTCACCCCCGTTCACTGTTGACACGACAGCCGGCCGGCGGCATTGTCCGCGGCTCACAGTGGGGGGAGTGCTGTCATGAACTGCACGTGGACGACGCGGGCGGCGGTGCTGGCGGTGGGGGCCGCCAGCCTGCTGGCGACGGGATGTTCGACCATGAACAACACCGAGCGGGGCACGCTCGCCGGGGCCGGCATCGGCTCCGTGGCCGGCGCGCTCATCGGCAAGGCGACCGGCAACCCGAAGACTGGGGCGGTGGTCGGCGCGCTCGGCGGCGGGCTGGTGGGCAACCTGGTCGGCCAGGACGCCGACCGCAAGGAGGAGCGGATCGAAGGCGTGCGGCAGGCGACCGCCGAGCAGGCGTACCGGAGCGATCAGCCGGGCCGCGTCGGTGAGATCATCGACCTGACCCAGAAGGGGCAGGACGAGACGGTGATTCTGAACCACATGAAAAACAACCGCATGACGTTCCGCCTGAGCGTGGACGACCTGAACACGCTGAAGGCGAACAACGTGTCGCCGCGGGTGATCGCCGCCATGCAGAACAGCAGCGGCACGGTGGTGGTGAACACGCCCCCGCCGAAGACGGTGGTGGTGCGGGAGCAGGTGTACGTGGATCGCCCGGTGTACGTCTCCCCGCCCCCGCCGGTCATGGTGGTAGACCCGTACTACCAGCCGAACCGCGTGTACATCCGCGGGCGGTTCTGACGCTCGGCCGGGAGCGCGGGCCTCTGGCTCGCATCGGAGCGGGCGGGACGCCCGCGCTCCCGGAAAGCCGGTCACTCGCGCGCAAGAATCTTGCCCGCGAGGGGGATCGGCGTATTGATTTTCGCCCGCCGACAGCGGAAGATATCTGCCTACACTTGCACGCCCCCGGCCCTCTCCCGGCTGCGGGGGCATGAGGTACGCGGACACACCATGCACAGTCCCGAGTTGGTGGACGGCGGCACCCTTTTGTACTCCGATCTCATCGGAAAAGACGCCTGCGGGATCGGCGGGGTCGCCTCCACCCGCGGCACCGCCTCACACGAAGTGCTGAAGAAAGCCCTGCTCGCCCTCGTGGCCATGGAACACCGCGGCGGGGTGTGCGGCAGCACCGGCGACGGGGCCGGCGTGTCGTTCACCTTGCCCCAGCCGTTCCTCCAGGCCGAAGCCCGGCGGCTCAAACTCGACGGCGCCCGCGACCTGCGACTCGACACCCGCCTCGGCGTGGGTGTGCTGTTCTTCAACGACACCGACGCCGGCAAGGTGGCCCAGGCCCGCAAGCTGGTGTACGACGCCCTCGCCGGCGGGCCGGTGCAGTTGCTCGGCTTCCGCCCGGTGCCGGTCAACCTCGACGCCCTGCCCCCGCTCGCCCGCCAGAGCGTGCCGCCCGCCATCGAGCAATTGCTGTTCGTCGTCACGGGCGACGAGTTCGTGGCCGAGAAGTGGCTGTACCGCCGCCGGCTCGAACTGCGACAGCAGTTCACGAAACTCGGGCTGGACGTGTACCTGCCGTCGCTCTCCGTGCGGCTCCTCAGCTACAAGGGCCTGCTCACGTCGCCGCAACTGGTCGACTTCTACCCCGACCTGACCAACCCGGCGGTGGAAACGGCCATCGCCACCTTCCACCGCCGGTACAGCACGAACACGTACCCGCACTGGAAACTCGCGCAGCCGTTCCGCCTGCTCTGCCACAACGGCGAGATCAACACCGTCCGCACCAACCGCAACGCGGTTCAGGCGTTCAGCCGCGGGCTGAACCCGCCCCTGCCGGGGGGCGACCTGCTGTCGCCCAAGATGAGCGACAGCGGGAGTCTCGACGAGTGGGTGGAATACCAGACGCTGGAGGAGGGGTGGAGTCTGCCGCGGGCGCTGCGGCTGAGCATCCCGCCGGTGTGGGACACCGAAGAAGACGTGTGGGGGAGCGAGGCCTTCCAACTGTTCACCTACTGCCGCCGCACCTACGGCAGCCTGTGCGCGTGGGACGGGCCGGCCGGCATCATCAGCACCGACGGCCGCACGCTCGTCGGTCTGGTGGACCGCATGGGCCTCCGCCCGGTGCGGTGGTGCTCGGACAAGCGCGGCTGGCTGTACATCGCCAGCGAGAGTGGCGTGTTCGGGCTGGAGCAGGCGACCATCACGGCGAGCGGGCAACTGCAACCCGGCCAGATGATCGCGCAGGACACCGCCACCGGCGAGCGGCTGGACAGTCACCAAATCTTGAAGCGGGTGGTGGCCGAGGCGACCGCCGAACTCGGCGACGTTCACGAACTGAACAAGCGGCACATCATCCAGAGCGAGGGGTTCGACCTGAACCGTCAGACTGAAGACGTGGTCGGCGCGGTGTTGAAAGAACAGAACTGGACCGTCGACCACCTGCTGCAAGCGGCCGGGTGGGACTTCGAGCGGGCGGTGTTCGTGAAGGACATGGCCAAGCTGAAGAAGGAGCCGCTGAGCAGCATGGGGCACGACCGCGTGCTGACCGTGTTCAGCCAGCACCACCCGACGCTGTTCAAGTATTGCCAGCAGACGTTCGCCGAAGTGACGAACCCGCCCATCGACCCGTACCGCGAGGGCGGGGCGATGTCGCTGGCGACGTACCTGGGTCGCGGTCCGCTCCGTGCCGGGCAGCCGCTGCCGGCCACTGGCGAGGACAACCTGCCGGTGCGGCAGATGGAGTTGCCGTCGCCCATCGTGAACGACGCGATGGTGGACGAACTGCAACGCAACGAGGTGTTCGCCTATGCCACCCTCGACGCCACCTTCCCGCTGAGCGGCGGGGTGGCGGCGCTGAAGGCGAACCTGGACAAGCTCCGCGCCGACGCCGAGAAGCTCATTCACGACGGCCACCACGCGCTGTGCATCTCCGACCGCCTGTCGTGCAAGCGGGGCATCGACCCGATCCCCAGCCTGATGGCGCTCGGGGCGGTTCACACGCACCTGTGCCGGCAGGGGTTGCGTGACCGCTGCTCGCTGGTGGTGCAGGCCGGCGACATCCAGGAGGGGCACGACATCGCCGTGCTGGTGGCGTTCGGCGCGGACGCCGTTCACCCGTACCTCATGCTCCGCCTGATCCGCGACGGCATCACCTACAAGCACCCGGAGAGCAAGCAGGACATCACCCTCTCCGCCCGCGACTGCCTGGAAGGGCTGTTCGAGGCGCTCGAGGACTCGCTCAAGAAGATCATCAGCAAGATGGGCATCACCACCATCGAGGGGTATCGCGGGGCGATGCTGTTCGAGGCGGTCGGGTTCGGCCCGGAACTGATGGAGTACCTGGGCGACTTCCCCAGCCGCGTCGGCGGGCTGACGCTCCAAGACCTGGTGGACGACTGCGACTGGCGGGTGAAGCAAGCCGAGAAGATGCAGGTGCTCGGCCGCAACCGCGACTACCACGCCTACAACGCGAAGGTGCGGATGGCCCTCCGCGACGCGGTGAAGGAAATTCACCCCGAGACGCACGTGAACGACAACGGCGGGGAGATGGCGTACACCATCCCGCCGACGAGCGTGGACCCCGATGCGCCGTTGAAGCTGGGCACCAAGTTCGGCAAGTTCAGCAAGATGGTGGCCGACCGCCCGCCGACCGTGCTCCGCGACCTGTTCAAAGTCGGCGATTCCGGCAAGCCGGCGGTGAAGGTCGATGACGTGATGTCGGCCCTCGAGTTGGTGCGGAACCACTTTCGCGGGGCGGCGATGAGCCACGGCGCGCTGTCGGGCAACTCGCACATGACGCTGGCCGCGGCGTTCAACGAACTCGGCGGCACCAGCAACAGCGGGGAAGGGGGGGAGTTCCGCTGGCGGAACGACGTGCCCGAGCGGTTCGTGGCACCGTACTGGACCGCAGTCCTTGAGAAACGGACGCAGCAGCCGACCGTCTACGCGCTCGACGGCGACATCCGCAAGAGCCGCTTCCGCAGCCGCGTGCGGCAGGTGGCGTCCGGGCGGTTCGGCGTGGATGCGGAGTACCTCATCAACGCCGACGAGCTGCAAATCAAGATGGCCCAGGGGGCGAAGCCCGGCGAAGGCGGGCAACTCATGGGCAAGAAGGTGACGCGCGAGATCGCCGACATCCGGTTCGCCAAACCGGGGACCGACCTGATCTCGCCCCCGCCCCACCACGACATCTACAGCATCGAAGACTTGGCCCAACTCATCTACGACCTGAAGACGGTGAAGCCGGGCGTGAAGGTGAGCGTGAAGTTGGTGGCCGTGGAAAACATCGGCACCATCGCCTGCGGGGTGGCGAAGGCCGGGGCGGACGTGATCGAGATCGACGGCATCGACGGCGGCACCGGCGCGGCGATGGTGAGCAGCAAGGAGCACGCCGGGTTGCCGAGCGAGATGGGCCTGGCCGAAGCCCACCAGGCGCTCGTGCTGAACGGCCTCCGCACCACCGTGAAGCTCCGCGTGGGCGGCGGCATCAAGACCGGGGCCGACGTGCTCAAGTACGCCCTGTTCGGGGCGGACGAGTTCGTGTTCGGGCAGGCGCTCATGGTGTCGGTCGGGTGCATCGTGTGCAAGAGTTGCCACATCCCCAACTGCCCGACGGGGATCACCAGCAACCAGGCCGAGTACAACGGCCACCCGGAGCACACGAAGGCGTACCTGCTGGCCGTCGCCGAAGAGGTGCGGGTGCTGCTCGCCGGGCTGGGCTTCACGCACATCTCGCAACTGACCGGCATGAGCGGGCTGCTCTCGAAGCGGACGGACGACGCCATCAGCGGGCGGATCAGCCGCGTCGACGTGAGCCGGTTCATCCGCCCCGACATGGCGCTGACGGGGCTGAACGACCGCTACCCGCAGGTGACGTTCGACGCCGCCGGCGTGTGCGACCTGGGCACCGGCCGCGGGTCGCTCAACCAGCGGGTGCTCGATGCGGCCGAAGACGCCATTGATGCCGCCGCCGACGCGAGCCTCGTGTTCAAGATAAAGAACTCCGACCGCTCGGTCGGGGCGACAGTGTCCGGCCGCATCGCCAAGCTGTACGGCCGCGAGGGGCTGCCGCACGGCCGCAAGATCAAGGTCCGGTTCGACGGCGAGGCCGGCCAGAGCTTCGGCGTGTGGTGCGTCAACGGGCTGGACTTGGAGCTTCGCGGGTTCGCCCAAGACGGGGTGGCGAAGGGCATTAGCGGTGGCGTCGTCACCGTCACGCTCGACTACCGCGGCACCGACTACGGCACCGAGCTACTGAGCGTGGCCGGGAACAACGTGGCCTTCGGGGCGACCGACGGGAAGGTGTTCGTCGGCGGGCGGGCCGGGCACCGCCTGGGCATCCGCAACAGCGGGGCGACCATCGTGGCAGAAGCCGCCGGCAAGTACGCGTGCGAGTACATGACCCGCGGCCGGGTGCTCATCCTGGGTCCCATCGAGAACGAGATCGGCAGCGGGATGACCGGTGGCGAGCTGTTCGTGTACGACCCGGACGGCGAGGTGCCGGGTAAACTGCACAGCAAGAGCGTGACCTTCGGCGACGTGCCGCACCCGGACTACGAGTGGATCCACCCGATCATCGACGAGTATTATCGGCGGACGGCCAGCCGGCAGGCCGAGCACATCCTGCGGAACTGGTCGGACATCCGCCGCAGCCGCCGCCTGCGGAAGATCCTGCCGCTGGCGGTGGCCCGCGCGATGGAGGACTTCAAGACGGTCGGCACGAACGCGGGGTAAGGGTGGCGGGCGGCGCGACGTGAGTCCGCCGGTGGTTGGGCAAAGGGCCACCGGTGGGCGGGCGAACCGCGCGACGATCCGCCCCGAGAACGCTTGACTCGCCCGGCCGGGCATCGACAATAGCGGCCGGTTCGCCTCTCCCCGTCTACCCCTCGAACCGGAGCCTGTCATGGCACCCGCTACCG
>JANNQE010000501.1:0-6443 GCA_031441625.1 Planctomycetia bacterium | reverse complement strand
TCGCTCTCGCCGAGAGCGACATCCGAACCGGCTCTCGGCTAGGGTGGCCCGCACTCGCCGAGGGCGGGAACCAAGACCCGCCCTCGGCGAGGGCGGACCACCCTATTTCGGATCAATCCCCAGCTCGCCCGGCGGGGGCAGCTCCCACGTCTCCCGCAGCGTGATGCCCAACTCGTCCGGCCCCGGCAGGCTGACTCGCACCACTTCCGGTTCCCGCGGGCGTTGAACGGGTGGCGGGGCCGGCCGCCGCGGTGCGGGCAGCGGGGTGGACACGTACTGAATCGGGCGCGGCGTCGGGGCCACGTACATCGCCTGCGGGGCGTCAAAGCCAAACGACATCGGCGAACCGCCGAGTTCGGGAGGGCACCCCCCCCGTGGGGTTCACCCCGCCTCCGACTTCCCCGCCCCGAACGAGAACCACGTGACGATGCCCAACCCGACACACATGGTCAGCCCGACGATCGCTTTCAGACGGGAGGGCATGGCGGTCGCTCCGTGGTGAACCCCGCACCGGGACGACACGCTATACCCCGACGGCGGACGCGACGGAAGGGCAACCCGAAGCGCTCCACTCGCTCCGCGAGCGGTCTTCCGAACCCGCTCGCGGAGCGAGCAGACCACTCAATACAATCGCCGCCATGCGCTCCGAACTGCTGACCGTGCCGAACCTGCTGTCGCTCAGCCGCGTGCCCCTGGCGGCCGTGCTGTGCTGGGCCATCACCGCCGAGTGGTGGACCGTCGGTCTCGTCACGTTCGCCGTCGCCGCGTTCACCGACTGGCTGGACGGCTGGTGGGCGCGAAAGTTCAACCAACTCTCCGCCGTCGGCCGGGCGCTCGATCCGCTCACCGACAAGGTGCTCATCGCCTCCGCGTTCATCTTCCTCATCCCGACGGACGCCGGCGGCGAGTGGTGGAGGGGCGTTCAGCCGTGGATGGTGGCCGTCATCGTCGTCCGCGAGATCCTCATCACCGGCCTGCGGGGGATCGTGGAGGCGGCCGGCAAGAAGTTCGGGGCCGACTGGTTCGGCAAGCTGAAGACCGTGCTTCAGTGTTCGGTGCTCATCGGCGTGCTGCTGCTGAAGACGCTGACGGCGAACGAGTGGCTGACCGCCGCCGTACCAGCGATGGAATGGGTGCAACTCGGACTGCTGTGGGCGACCCTGCTGGCAACCGTCGGGAGCGGGTGTCAATATTTCGTGCGCGCGGCCAAGCTGCTCGCCTGAACGGGCACAATTTCGCTGGCGGTTGGTGGGAAGGCGGAGTCACTTCGGCTATACTCCGCTTCACTCGCAAGGCCTGCCAGGCCTCTCACTCGCCGACCGGATCGCACCATGTTCACTCGTCGCCTCCTGTGCGTGGCCGTACTTCTGTTTGCCGCCAGCTCGCCGGCACTCGGGCAGATCACCGTCACCTACAACTTCGACAACTCGACAGAGTTTTACACCACCGCTCGGCAGGACGCGATCCGGGCGGCCGGCACGTACATCCGGAGCCAGTTCGACGGCCGAGGCACGATCACCGTCGATCTCAACGCGCAGGATTTGGGATTCAGCACGGGCGGCTACACTCTTGCCTTCGCGGGGACGAGTTACTCATTCACTCCGGGTGTCGCGAGCCTGTCGAACGGGTTCGCGTTCCAGCAGGCGACGACGGGAAGCGCGCCGAGCAGTTTCGGCACATTCAACAACAACGTCAACGTCCCGTGGTACAGCGGCGTGTCCGCCTCGGTCCCGTCGAACCAAGTGGACCTGCAGAGCGTCGGCCTTCATGAGACGACGCACGCTCTCGGCTTCCTCTCGTTCATGAACGCCAACGGCACCGGCGGTCAGGGTCAAACGTCCGGCAGCCCGGACACGTTCAGCCGGCTCGACTCGTTCCTCCGCGCCGGCCCCAACGCCACCGACCCTCGCCTGATCGCCGCGAACGGCGGGTACAACACGGCCGTCCCCACCTCCCAAATCAACAGCGGCAACAACTACTTCCACGGCGAATTCGCGGTGGCTGCCAATAGCGGCAACGCCGTGCGAGCGGCGGTGGGGAATGGGCACATCAACGAGACCGGCGGCCCGGCCAACGCGGTCATGCTCCCGGGGATCGGGAACGGTCAGGCCCGCCGGGAGTACACCAACATCGACTTGGCGATCCTCATCGACATGGGCTGGAACCAGTTCGTCTGGCGGAACTCGACCGGCAACTTCGCCGACAACGTGTCGTCGCTGACGAACGCCCGCTGGCAGAACCTGGACGGGGCCAACATGCTCTCGCCGGTCGGGACGATCACCACCAACGCCGTGTTGCGGTTCGGAGGCACCGGCGGGTACACGGCCACCAACAACCTGACCCTGGCGGCGACGACGGCCACCGGCGGGGACGCCAACCGATACCTGCTCACACGGTTGGTTCTCAACGGCACCGCAGGCACCAGCACCATCGCCGCTGGCGGTGCCAACGTGTTCCGGTTCGACAGCACCATCGGCGTGGCCCCGCAAATCCGGCAGGACGGGGCTGGCGCGTTCAACATCACCCACCCGCTCGAGTTGACCGGGCGGAACCTGGAGTTGACCGGCAACGGGATCGGGGTCGTGACGCTGTCAGGCTCCATCGGGCAACAGACCGGACAGACCGGTTCGGTCGTCAAGAGCGGGACATCGACGTTCGTCCTGGGTGGCACCAACACCTACACCGGCACCACCACCGTGAACGCCGGGGCGCTGTACGTGAACGGCACCCTGTCGAGCACCGCCAACGGGGTGACCGTGAACGGGGGCACGCTCGGCGGCACGGGCACCATCAGCCGGGCGATCACGGTGAACAGCGGCGGCACGGTGGAGGGCGGCACCAGCACCACCATCGGCGAGTTGAACGTGCAGAACAACGTGACGGTGAACGGCGGCGGCAACCTGCGAGCCGAACTCGGCAGCGGCACGACATCCGACCGCCTGGACCTGACCGGCGGCGCGCACGCCCTCGACCTGAAGAACGGCAGCGTCGTCGCCCTGTCGGCCAACGGGTTCACCCGCGCCACCACCACGTACACCCTCGCCGACCTGGACTCGACCACCGCCGCCTTGCTGAAGGTGGAAGGGGCGAACGTGACGGCCGACACCACCATCACCACCTTCACCTCGACGGGGGGGAACGCCGGCAACAACGTGAACGGCGTGGGCGACGTGGACTTCGTGCTGAGTGGGTTCAGCCTCACAAGCGGCGACCGGTTCACCCTCCGCCGGAGCGTCACCGGCGACCTGGTGCTGACCTTCACCCCCGTGCCCGAACCGGCGGGGATTCTGCTCCTGTGCGGGCTGGCGACGGCCGGCGGGCTGGCCTGGCGGCGGTGGAAGACGCGGTAGGTGCCGCCTGCCTCAGTTCCGCACCAGCAGCAGCTCGAACACCCACACCACCGCCACCGACAGCACCACGCCGGCGATCACCACCCACAGCCCGTACTTGCCGCGGCCCTTCAGCGACAGCCACATGACGATGCCGGTGGCCGCCACGATCAGGTAGACCACGGCAACGGCGTCGATGACGAAGTGCCACGGCCCGCTCGTGTCCTTCCCGCGGTGCAAATCCAGCAGCAGGCCGTTCACGCCTTTGTTGTCGAACGTGATCTCGCCCTGACCTGGCTTGAACGTGCGGCCGTCCGCCTCCCGCTCCTCACGGTAGATGACGGCCGTGATCTGCGAGCCGGGCCGCTTGAACACCGCCCGCACCTCGTCGGGCGACACGTCGAGCAGCGGCTTGCGGCCGGCCGGCTCGGCGGCTTCGGCTTCCAAGTCTTCGACCGTGCTGAGCGACCCGACGACGCCGTACTTCGCCCGCAGCAGTTCGACGATTTGCAACTCGTGCATCGTCGGCGGATCGCACGCCTCCGCCTCCTCCTCCGCCTTCTTCTTCGCCGAACTCGTGGAGGCTTTGCGGGCGCGGTCCAGGGCCTTTGACTTCTCCTCCGCCTCCGCCTCAGTCATCACCCTGACCCAATCGGCCGGCACCTCGCACGGCACCACCCTCTTGTGCGACGACACGAACCACCCCTCGTGGTTCAGCATGAACCCGGTGACGCCGAAGAACAGGAGCAGGGCGAGGCAGAACAGGGTGAGGTACAGGTGGACCGTCCTGGCCCACTTGACCACCCAGCGGAAGAGCGGCGACATGAAGAGAGTCCGGGCGGGAACTGAGGTGACGGATGGCGCACGAGTCGCGTGTCATCGCCGCCAGCTTGCGATCGCCGAAAACACGCTCGCAAGCTCGCGGCGATGACCGGCCGACTCACTTCGCCTTCTTCTCTTTCTTCGCGTACACGACGGTCGAGTCGTTCACCTCGGACTTCTTGTCAATCGTCTCCTTCGCGTCCTTCGCCCCGCACTCGATCTTGACCGTTTGCAGGTCGTCCTTCCCGTGCTCGCGGTGGACCTCCAGCTTGACGGTGTACGTGCCCTGCGGCACCGCCTTGCCGGCGTCGTCCTTGCCGTCCCACACCAACTCGTACTTGCCCGGCGCGCGGGTGGCCTTGCACACCGCCTTGCACAGTTCCTTGTTCTCCTGGCCGAGCTTCCACCAACCGCTCATGGTGCCCAGCCACTTCGGGCTGTTCCCCCACACGGCGACGGTCCGCACCGCCTTGCCGTCCGCGTCTTCGATCCAGAACGCCACGTACGGCCGGCGGTATCGCCCGCCGCCGATGTTCGGCAACTCGAAGTTGAGCGCCACCTGGTAGTCGGCCGGCCACGCCTCGGCCTTCTTGTCGTCCTTCTTCGGCTCGGCCGGCGTCTTCTCGTCCTTCTTCGCCTCGTCCGGCTTCTTGTCGTCCTTCTTGTCGTCACCCGTCGGCAACTCGAACCGGATGAACGAGCCGGTGCGGTGTTCGCGGCCGTCAGCGTCGACGATCAGGGCGGCAGCGCCCAGCCGCTCGGCCAGCCTCAGCCCGTCGGTCACGCCGAGCACGCACAGGGTGGTCGCCAGCGGGTTCGCGGTCACGCAATCCGCGGCGATCACGGTCGCGCTGACGATGCCGTCGGCCGGCCGGCCGGTGCGCGGGTCGAGGATGTGCGAGTGCGTCGTGCCGTTCGCCGTGTAGGTCCGCATGTACCCGCCGCTCGTGGCCACGGCCTGATTTTTCAGGCGAATGCGAGTCAGCGGCGGCGCGTTCTCGGCGGGGCTGAACGGGTCTTGCACGCCGAGCGTCCACTCCTGTTCGCCCCAGCCGGCCATGTCGCCGCCCAGGTTCACGAGGCCCGCGGAGATGCCGGCCACCCGCTCCACCACGAACGCTGTGAGTTGCAGAATGTACCCCTTGGCCACGCTGTTCAGGTTGAACGGCTGGTCGGTGTGGCGGGTGACGGTGGTGCCGTCGTCGCCGATGCTCCACCCGTTCGTCTGAATCCGCCGGACGGCGCGGGCGAGGGCGGCGGAGTCCGGTTCGGTGCCGTTCGCCGTGTCCCACGCCCGCGTGATCCCGCCGATCTGCGCGCTCAGCGCCCCGCCGCTGTGCGCCTCCCAGCGGTAGTATTCCCGGAGGACGGTCATCAGGTCGGCCGACGCTTTGAACGGCCCGCTCGCACGGTTCAGGCGGCTCAGTTCGCTCTCGGCGTCGTGCAGGCTGAACACTTTTCGCAACCGCTCGATTTCGTCCAGCGCCGCCGTTTCGGCGACCGCGGCGGCCGAGGCCGACCCGACCACCCACACGTCGAGCGAGGTGCCGAGGATGTGGTCGTAGTGGAAGGACCGTTCGGCGGTGTCGGTGGTGGCGGCGGTGGCGGTCGATCCGAGGGCGGCAACGGTCAGGCCGGCGGCCCCGGCGCGGAACAGGTCTCGGCGGGTGGGTGTTGTCACGGGTGGTCTCGTGAAGTGGGTGCGCGGAGAGGAGGTCAGGATACCGAACGGACACGAGCTTCGGTAACGGTCGGGGATGAAAAACCGCCGCGGGATCGGAGAAAACCTCACACCTCCACCGCGCACCCGGGCCGGGTGAGTTGGAAGCGGTCGGCGGCCACGAGTGTCACCTGCGTGCCGCGAACCGACAGCACCTTCAGCGTGCGGCTGGCAGCCAGGGCCGCCAGCCCCGCGTCCGTCACCCACTCGCACCCGGCGAGCGACAGGTGTTCGAGTGCGGGCAGGGCCGCGAGCGAGGGGAGGGCGGCGTCGGTCACGCGCACGCAGCGGGTCAGGTCGAGGCGGACGAGCGTGGCCATGCGGGCGACGTAGGCGATGTGAGCGACGCCCGTGGCGGTCAGCTCGCGGCAACCGTACAGGTTCAGGTGGGTGAGGCCGGGGAGCGTGGCGACGGACTGGAGGCCGATGTCGGTGACCTTCTCGCATGATCTTCCCCACGGAAAGTGGACAGTGATCTAGCGGTTGTCCGGGTTCTTCGTCCGCTCGAACTCGTCCGGGGTCATGTACTCCAGGGTCGAGTGCCGTCGGACGCGGTTATAAAACACCTCGAT
>JANNQE010000500.1:0-3456 GCA_031441625.1 Planctomycetia bacterium | reverse complement strand
GGTCATCGGGTCTCCACGGCAGGTGCTCGGGCGGGGTCACTTCCCGAGTTTCAAATCGGTACCGCCTTCGACGGTGAAGTAGAAGCCGTGCGGGATGCTGCCGTTGTTCACCTTCAGCAGCACGGCGTTCGGCCCCTTCTTCAGCTTCACCTTCACGCTGTCCTTGGCGGGGGCGGCGGCGAAGTGGTTCTCGTGACCGAACACCTTCTCGCCGTTCACGAACAGCCGGCAGCCGTCGTCGGTGCCGAGCAGGATCGTCACCTCCTGATCGGCCGGCGACTCGATCACGCGGTGCAGGTAGCTGAGGCTGTTCACCGCGTCCTTGCCGTGGAACGCGGCCAGGTCGAAGTACCCCTTCGAGTCGCCGCGGATCGTCTTCCATTTCACGTCGGCGAACGGCTTCGTCTCCGGGTCGAACTTCGTGTCGAGCGCCTTGTCGTCGGGTGACGGGAACGGGCCGGCGATGTGCCACGAGTCGGGGGTGAACGACGCCGTTTGCAGCGTCATCAGGTATTCGACCACGTCGATCAACTCGTCCTCGCTGAACGCTTTGATGACGTCCTCCGGCATGATGCTCTTCGCGTCCTTCTTCTTCGTCACGTCCTTCGTGTTGAACGTGTAGTCCTTGCCGTTGGCGTCGCGGACGGTGATCTTGGCCGGCGTCTCCTCCACCAGCAGACCGACGATGCTCTGCCCGTCCTCGCTGTCCAGACGCCACGAAACGTACTGGTCGGCGATGGCCTTGCTCGGCGTCAGCAGCGAATCGTAAAGGTTCTCTTTGCTGCCCTTCTTGCCGATCATGCTCAGGTCCGGTCCGATGCTCCCGCCGACGCCCTTGACCGTGTGGCACTTCATGCACTGGGCTTCGCCGGTGAGCGACTTCGCCATCAGGGCTTTGCCGTTCTCGGCGTTGCCCTTCTTGGTCGCCAGCACGCTCACCGCGGGCAGCTTCTTCAGGTCGAGTTTGCCGGCCGGCGGGAAGAGGATCATCGCCTTGTTCCGCTCGCCCTGGAACGGCGAGTTGCGAAGCAGCCGCCCGGCATCGGACACCAACTCCTCCGGCATTTCGCCCTTCTCTTTCAGGCTCAGCAGCCACATCGTGCCGCCGCGACTGCCGACGATTGCGGCCAGCGCCGCCTGCCGCAGCCCCGTGGTCGCCTTGCCCGGCGGTGTGGTGATCGCCCGCTGGAGTGCTTCGAGAGCCTTCGTCTCGGCCACGCTCCCCTTCTCGCCCTTCGGCAGTTGCTCGCCGAGAGCTTGCACGCAGGGGATCGACAGTTCCGTCTCCGGCGAACCGACGGCCATGAGCGCTTCCACCGCCTTCACGTCCTTCAACTTGCCCAGCGTGCGAATCGCTTCGAGCCGGGTGCCGGCGGGGGTGGCCTTTTCGGACGCCAACTTGATGACCTCATCCAGAGCCGGGGTGAAGTTGGCGGCCGACACTAGTTGCAGGCCGGTGGCGGCGGTCTTGTCGTTCTTCAGCAGGTCGGAGACGGCAGTCTTCAGGTCGTCGCCCTTGGTGAGGGCGTTCCACTTGGTGGGCAGGAACAGCTTGAGGTTGTCCACCGCCTTCGCCTTCACCTCGGCGGCGGCATCCGATTTGAGCAGGCCGAGCATCGTCTTGCCGGCGGCGGGGTCGTCGGACGCGGCGAGGATGTCCACGATGCGGGCCTTCTGCGCGCCGGTCAACTTGGCGTCGCCGATCAGCTTTTCCATCTTGGGAAGCATCGACTTCGGCCGCAGTTCCCACACGAGGTCGGCGACCTTGTCGTTCCACTCCGGGAAGTGCTTCTCGAAGTCGGCGAGGATCGCATCACGGCGAACCGGGTCGGTGCCGCAGGCGATGTTCAGAGCGGCACGGTAGAAGATGTCGGAGCCGTCATACTTCTGGGCGAGCGGGTAGAAGAATCGGATGATCCCCTCGGCCGAATGGACCCGCAGGCTGAGTACCACGTCGCGGAGGACAACGCTGTCGGTGTCGTTCTCGTACCCACCGTACCCCTGATCGCGCACGGTCGGCTGCGGGTTGGGGGAGGCCAGCCCGCCGAACGACCCGCCGCGGGACAGCCAGCCGACCCACGCCGAGCGGGTCTGCGGGTCGGCCTTGAACCGCTTCACAATGTCGTTGCGGGCGGTGATCTCCGCCCGCCCGCCGGCGATCCGGGTGCCGCGGATGTTCCCGAACGCCCACACCGTCCGGCCGACCAACCGCTTGTCCCCCACCTCCCCGGCGGCGTTGACGGCCGTGGTGATCTCGGTCGGCGTCTTGGCTTCCAGGGCCGCGAGCGCCGCCGCCCGCACGGTCATGTTCGGCGAGGCCAGAGCCTTCAGGATGTCGTCCTGGGCGTCCAGCTTCACCTCGGGCACCTTGTACCCCTTGTGGTCCTTCGGGGTGAGTCGGTAAATCCGCCCGCGGGTCCAGTCGC
Source organism: Planctomycetia bacterium (assembly GCA_031441625.1). GTDB lineage: Bacteria > Planctomycetota > Planctomycetia > Gemmatales > Gemmataceae > JALHQU01. The sequence continues at coordinate 1,030 of JANNQE010000500.1, read as the reverse complement.
CCATGCCGTGCCCGCCGACGCCGGGGTCGTACCAGTCGGCCACGAACACGCTGCCGTCCGGGGCGGTACACACGTCGCTCGGGCGGAACCAAGTGTCGCTGCTGGTGAGGATGTTCGCCTTGTCCAGTTCGTACCCGGCCCCCTTCACCTTGCGGGTGAACGCTCGCACTTCGCGCGGGCCGGCGTCGGCGTGCATCAGCGTGTTGTGGTACGCCTTCGGCAGCAGCGAGCCTTCGTAGAACTGGATGCCGCACGGGCTGCCGAACCCGGTGCGGAGCGTCTTGTGGACGATGCCGGGTTGCTCCTCGTGCCAGTGCGATTGGCCGGGGCCACGCGGGCCGTAGCCGTAGTTGCCGCCGGGGAACACGAAGCAGATGCGGGTCTGCTGGTTGCCGTCGTCGTCGTTGTCCGACAGCCAGATTTCGCCGAAGCTGTCAACGCACGCCTCGTAGTTGTTGCGGAAGTTGTGGGCGATGAGTTCGAGGTTCTTGCCGTCCAGGTCGCACCGCCACACGGTCCCCTTCTGCACATCGGTGGTGTTGCTGCTCCACTTCTTCCCCTTGCCGTCGCTGCTCTGCAAGTCCTTCACCCCGCTGTCGCCGACGGTGAAGTAGAGCTTGCCGTCCGGCCCGATGTGCAGACCGTGAACGCCGTGGTCGTGGTCGATGCCCTGGAAGCCGGTGAGGAACTTCTTCGGCGGGCCGTCGGCGACCGGGTTGTCGGCGTCCTTGCAGGTGAATTCGAGGATGTCCGGCGACTGCGCCACCAGCACCCGCAAACCACCCCCTCCCTTACGGTCGGGGCTCTGAACGGGGATCACGAGCACGCTGAGCGGGCCGTAGAGTTCCTCGCCCTGGTAGAACGTCACCGCCTTCGTCGCCGTGCCGTCGCCCTTCTCGTCGATCAGCACCTGGATGCGGTCGCCGGCTTCACGCAGGATCGGCCGGTTGAAATTCTTCCGCCGATAATTCACCGCCTCGGAGACCCACACCCGGCCTTTGTCGTCCACATCGATCGAAGTCGGGTTGAT
>JANNQE010000499.1:0-5783 GCA_031441625.1 Planctomycetia bacterium | reverse complement strand
CTCCCCCACAAGGGGGGGGAGGTGGGGTGAACACCTCCCCCCTTGTGGGGGAGGTCGGTGAGTGCGAAGCACGAACCGGGTGGGGGGAGTCCCCGCCCACTCAGACCCCGAGCCACCCCATGACCCGCTCCCGCCACGCCCGACTCGCCCGCCGCGGCTTCACCCTGGTGGAGTTGATGGTCGCCACCGCCCTGGTGGTGCTCATCCTCACCATCCTGGCGGTGGCGTTCGGCGCGGCCACCGAGTCGCTCTCGCGGCTGCGGTCGATGGGCAACATGGCCACCGACCTGCGGGGCGCGCAAGACAAGCTGCGGTCCGACCTGGAGGCCGACCACTTCATCACCGACGACTCGCCCGGCACCCTGCGGCTGTCCGACCTGAATTACAACCTGCTGCCCGGCGACACCAGCGTCCGCACCCCGCTCGGCGGCTTCTTCCGCATCGAGAGCGGCACCGGCAGTATCTACGAAGGGGCCGACGCCGACGGGGTGAGCAGCACGCGGGCCACCACCCACGTGATCGATTTCACCGCCAAACGGCAGGGCACCAGCCCGGACGACCTGTACGTCGTGCCGGTCAACGTCGGTAGCCCTCTGCTAGCCTACAACGTCACCGATACCCCGCTGACGGGCAACCAGTTCGTGAGCAAGTGGGCGCGGGTGCGGTGGTTCCTGGCGAACGGGCAGAACGTCGCCGGGGTGACGGTGTTCACCCTCTACCGCGGCGTGCGTGTGGTCGCCCCGGCGAACGTGGCCGTGGGTGGTGACGAGTTGAACCAAGTGGCCCAAACCGGCGGTACATCCCGCACCATGGCCGAGTTGACCAATCCGGTGAACCGCCCGCCGTTCACGCAGTACGTGGCCGGCTCCACATACCAGGGCGATGACATCGTGCTGTCGAACGTGACCAGTTTCGAGGTGAAGCCGACGTGGCACGGGCCGAATTCGCCCGTCGGCCCCCCGCGGTCGCCGCGGCTGAACTGGCCGATCGCGAACAACGCCTTCGGCACCAACATACCGGACGGGATTCCCGGTGTCGGGGCGAGTACGCCGAACGGCGACTACCCGTTCGACGACCTGCCGACGGGCGGCGCCGGCCGCACGTTCGACACGTGGAACGACGTGAACACGCTCCCCCTCCGCATCCGGGTTACGGCCTTGCAGGTGAAGATCCGCGTGTTCGACCCGAAGACCCTGCTCACCCGTCAAGTGTCGTTCATCGTCCAGCCGTAACCCGCTCGCCCCTGTACCGCCCGCCGTTCGCGGAGCGAACGCCGACACCACCCGCACACACGCCCGAAGAGGGTTTGACTCATGCTCCGCACTCTTGCCGTTCGCCACACCCGCAGTGCCCGCCGCCGGAGCGGGGCGGTGCTCATCGTCGTGCTGGCCATGCTGGTGCTGTTCGCCGTGCTCGGCCTCAGCTTCGTGCTGTACTCCGAGGCGCAACTGTCCGCCGCCCGCATTCAGAAGTTGAGCGTGAACCAGGAGACGGAACCGAACGCGATGCTGGCGTCCGAATTCAGCCTTGCCCAACTGGTGTTCGGCACCACCGACGAGGCGTCGCCGTTCCGCGGACACAGCTTCGCCGAGATCAAGTACGGGTACGACTACAACTCGGCGGCGCAGTACCTGTTGCCGTACGCGGGGTCGCCCGGCTACAACCCGAACCCGATCACCATCGCCGACCAGACGACTAACCCGGTGTGGAACCTGGTGAACGTTCAGGAGCAGAACGTCGTCAACTACACGCGGGTCAACTCCACTCCGACGGGCACCGAGTGGTTCATCTTCGACCCGATGCGGGCGGACGGCACGACCGTGCGGAGCCACACCGCCGCCGCCTACACCCGCGGGTATCTGAACCGCGCGGCCCCGTTCACCTACCCGGATCGGCGGAACTTCCACCTCGCCCAGATGAACCCGGCGAGCGGCGAGATCGTCGTCCAGTCCTTCCACCGGCCTGACCTGTTCGGCAGCCTCGACCCGACCAACGTGAACTGGGCGAATCAGGTCGGCCGCCTCCGCACGCTCCGCCCGCGGACGGCCGAGCACCCGAACTTCCCGCCGGTGCCGATGAACGCCGACGGCACGTACACCGGCGACGTGGCCAACCTGAAGTTCATGACCGGCAGCCAGAGGAACGACAGCCTGTGGATGGACGCCGGCGGACCAGTGCTGCGGTGGCGGGGCAAGTTCTACAAGGCGTTGGTCGCCCCGGTGATCCTCGACCTGAACGGCCGGGTGAACCTGAGCACGGCCGGCAACCTGAAGAACCTGGCGAACAACCCGCTCGCGCCGCACGGGTCGAACCACGGGCTGGGCGGGTCGGAAGTGAACCCGATGCAACTGGGCCTGACCGCCGCCGACGTGCAAGCGCTGATCCAGCGGCGGCAGGGGAACAGTACCAACCCGCAGGCCGACCCGTACACGACGGCCACTTCCACCGCCCGCCTGAACCGCGGGCGGATGGCCCCGTCGTACTCGCTGTTCGACGTGGACGGCGTAGGTCCAGGCGCGTTCACGTTGCCCGCCGCTCCGCCCAATCCGACCTCGTATAGCTCGTTCCCGACGTACAACCCCGGTGTCGTCGCCGCACCATACAGCCACGAGCCGAACCCGACCGACCTGGCGAATGCTCTGGCCAACCACCCGGCCCAGTTCAACCCGCTGCTCAATCCCCGGACCCCCGTCACTGGGCAGGCGGGCGGGTTCGGGCACGACGACCTGATGAAACTGTACGCCCGCTACTCCGACCCGAAGAACCGGCAGGCGACCACCACGTCCGTGCCGCAAGGCACGACCCTGGCCACGAACAACGCGCTGCGGGCGACCACCACCACGTTCAGCACCACCCAGCGGTGGGCCGGCGTGAGCGTTCAAGCCACCCTGAGCACCGGGGGTGCCACCTTCACTACCGTCCTCGGCCCGGTGGACGTGAACCGCCCGCTGCCCGACTTCCGCAAGAACACCGCCCTGCCGCTCTCCCCGCGGAACATCTGGGACGCGACGGTGGGGGTCGAGCAGCCGTACTTCGCCGCCGCCGTGAGCGGCCGTCAGCGGCTGGCCCGCGACATCTTCGTCCGCCTGTGCGCCCGGTACGGGCTGATCAACGGCACCTCGGCCGTGTACTACGCCGACACCGGGGTGGTAAACGTGCTGGGCAACCCGGCGACGGACGTGAACGTGCAGGCGATGGGCGTGTTCGCCCAACTGGCGGTGAACATGGTGGACTACCTGGACAACGACGACATCGCCACCACGTTCGTGTGGCGGCCACTGGTGGCCACCATCGCCGACCCGAACCTGGACGGCAACAACTTCCTCGGCGCCGACCTGTACTCCCGCGTGGCGTTCGGCACCGAAGTGCCCCGGCTGGTGCTGAACGAGGTGTACTCGTGCGTGGAGAACGACCGCAACGACCGCGCGCAGGGCGTGGGCGTGGGCCTGCTGAACGGGCCGATGCGGCGGCAGTACTGGGTGGAACTGCACAACCCGACGCCGCCCGAGTCGCCCGCCTCCGCCGCCCGCTCCGACCTCGGCGCCGCCCGCCTGCGGTACGACCCGGCCGTCACCCTGCTGCCCAACCCGGCCGGCGGCGCGGCCCTCGCCCCGGCCCTCGACTACAACGCGTACCGCATTGAAATCGCCGTCGTCATTCCGCCGGGAGCCGGCGCGCCGCCCCGCCAGCCGTACACGGCCGCGATCACCGCCGCCGGCAACGGGGCGGTGGCCGGCGACACCGCCACCCTGTTCGGCGCCACCGCCGACCTGCGGGTGCGGATCGACGACTTCACGCCGAACGCGGCCAACCCGCCCACCCTGGTGGGCGACCAGCGGTACCTGATCCAGCCGGCCACCGCCACCACCGGGGCGAACGGCGGCAACCAGGGGTACTACCTGCTCGGGCCGGAGGCGCGGTTCAGGACCGATCCGGCCAACGGGGTGGCGCACTCGATGACCCTGACCGACGCCGTCCCCGGCGTGCCGGCCGCGCCGGTCAACTCGCTCGAGTTCAGCACCACCGCCGCCAACCCGACCCCCCCCGAAATCCTCACCGAGGCGGGCAAGGCGAGCGTGGTCCTCCTCCGCCGCCTGCTCAACCCGTACCTGCGGCCGAACGACCCGGCCACACCCGGCGGCACCTTCCCGTACAACGCCGCCCTGCCGCTCAACCCGTTCATCACCGTGGACGTGGTGGAGAACGTGCCGACCCGCGACCGAGTCGGGCGGGTTCGCGGTGGCCCTGGGATGGTGAACGGGCGGCCGCAGTCGAACGACCCGACCGTCGGCCGCGTCCACCCGTTCGTCGCCGCCCCGGTGTTCGGCACCGGCGGCGCGCTCGACGGCGTGCAATCGCAGGTGAACGCGGCCATCACCATGGCCCCCCCGCACTCCTTCTTCAGCCTGAACAGCCCGTCGGACAACAACCGCGGGGCGGGCACCGTCGGGTTCGAGTGGATGGTCCACCTGGACCGCGAGGCGATCAGCGTGCCCGAGCTGGCGCACGTGTCGTGGACGAACCCGACCGCCCTGACGCAAACGTTCTTCAGCGGCACCGCCTACCACGGTAGCGCCGCCATCAACCTGCCCCTAACCAGCCGCTGGCTGACCGCGTGCGCTGGCCTGCTTGAGACCGCCCCGCGACTGCCGGGGGGCGTGCTCGGCGGGCGGGAGGCCGGGCGGGTGAACATCAACACCGCCGACAACCTGAACGTGCTGAAGGCCGTCCTCGACCCGCAGGCCGGCAACGGGTTCGCCGCCACCAACCCTCTTCTGGCTGACAACGCCTGGGCGAACAGCATCGTCACGGCCGTCGCCCCCGGCGCGCCGAGGGTGGTCCGCACGCCGAACGGCACCCCGCGGGCGACCGTCCACGAGGTGGGGGCCACCGGCACCGAAGACCACCCGCTCGCCTGGGGCAGCGGCACCTGGGCCGGCACCGCCGACGGCCTGCTCGACCGGCGGACGACGACCGCCCCCACCGACCCGCTGGTGTTCGGCAACACGGCCGCGTCCGGCGGGCACCCGTACTTGCAGTATGAGCCGATGCAGAAGCTGTGGAACAACCTGACCCCGGTGAGCGACTCGTTCATGGTCGTCATGACGGTCGGCTTCTTCGAGGTGGACAACGCCGGCCCGTGGAACGTGACCAACCAGCCGCAACTCGGCCGCGAACTGTTCGACAAGGTGCCAGGCGACCTGCGGGCGCAGTTCGCCGGCGTCATCGACCGCTCGAACCTGGCGGTGGCCGACCCGGCCACGCCGACCACCCCGGCCGCCAATAGCCCGTTCCAGACGAAGCTGACGACCGACGCCACCGGTGGGGACACTCGACTGGCGGTGGAAGCGGCGTTCGTGGCCGCCGGCGGGCTGCTGCCCGACGGCACCACGGCCGCGGCCGACACCGCCGTGCTGTACGGCGACGGCACCCGGCGGTTCCTCGCCGTCACCGCCGGCACGTTCCTGCGGGTGGGGTACGGCGACCAACTGACGAACACCGGCGACGGTGAGCGTGTGCAGGTGGGCACCGTGACGCAGCGGACGACGCTCACGGCGAGCGTGCTGGTGACCGTGCCGGGCGAAGTGTCGATCACGCTGGGGGCGGGGCTGTTCCGCTGCCACGGGGCCGGGGCGATCGTGTCGGACGCGGCGTTCGGTAACCCCGGCCCGCAGGCGAACGTCACCCTCGCCCAGCTCAAGCAGCGCGGGCTGGTGCCGTACTTCACGCGACTGGAGCCGTAACCCGGCCGGCTACGAGCCGCGACCGCCAGGGAGCGGGGT
>JANNQE010000498.1:0-1660 GCA_031441625.1 Planctomycetia bacterium | reverse complement strand
AGGGTGGGACTGCTCATCGTGCGGCCCTTGGCGGAAGTCGGGAGGACGACCATCCTCATCAGAGCCGAATCGCCGATGCATTCCTATCCACCTATTCCGGAATAGCTTGCGGAAAGCTACGTGCCATTCGTCCTTCGGACCGAGGTGTTTCGACTTGCACTCTAGCGTCTCGTTCAGCAGAGGCAGTGCTTTCTTCGTCACTCCGGCGCTCAGGTAGCACCTGGCAAGGTTCGCCGCTGTGCCGAGGGTTTCGCGGTGGTTGCGGCCGGGCTTGACCTCCATGACTCGCAAGACGGTCTCAAGGATCGGAATCGCCAGGTCGAACCGCCCGGCGGACATATGGCCCCAGCCCAAGTTCCGGAGGTTGGCCAGCACACTCGGGTCGTCCGACTTGAGTCTGAGTATGTCCACCATCCGCTTCCGGTTGTCTTCCAGCAAGAGAATCCCCTTGCTGTTCAGATCGGCGGCGATGTACGCCACGCCGAGACTATTTCGGGCGTTCAGCGTGCCGGGGTCGTTCTCCCCGTTCAAGTCCGCCCGCAGTTTCGCCGCTCGCTCAAGGAACGGGATCGCGCGGGACGGCTCCCCCACCCCGCGGTAATTCACCCCGACGATCCAGCACAACTCGGCCTCGATCCGCGGGTCCAGGTCCTTCCGGGCGGCGAGCGCCGACCCCGCCCGATTGAGGAGGTCGAGTAACGTTGCCGTCCGATCGAGCGTTTCGCCCCCGAACCGGGTCTGCCCTTCGACGCTCGTCAGGGCGAAGAAGTCGTTCTTCACGAAGTCGGCGATGGCCTGGGCGAATTTCTGCTCCTGTTCCGCCTTGAGCAGGGCCTCGCGTTCGGCGTTCGCAGCGGCGTCCGCGAGGCTCTTCGTCAACTCCGCGTCCACTCGGGCCGCGTGTTCGGCGACGGCCGATTCATCGGCGCGTAGTCGGGCCGCGTTCGCTGCGGCCGCCTCCGCGATCGCCTGCTCTTTCGCCTGAGCCACGGCCATGTGCAGGGCATCCACCACGAGCCGGCTCTCGAGCGTCGTTCCCATCGACCAGCCGACCACCCGCCGCGAGTACAGATCCTCGACCGCCGCCAGGTACAGCCACCCCTCCCGCGTCGGGATATAGGTGATGTCGCTCAGCCAGACTTCGTTCGGCTTGGTGGCCGTGAAGTCCTGGTCCAGTTCGTTGCCCGCGACCGGGAACTCGTGATTCGAGTCGGTCGTTCGCACCCGGAATTTGCGGTGCGAAATCGCTTGGATTCCCAGCGACTTCATGACCTTCGCCACGGTGTTCACCGAGCACGGGAACTGGCGGGCGACCAATTCCGCGTGCATCCGCGGGGACCCATAGCGGCCCTTCACGGCGGCGTGAATCTCCCGGATGGCCTCGGCCAAACTCTCGCGTCGTTGTTCGGTGACACTGGGCTGTCGGTGGAGCCAGTCGTAGTTTCCGGTCGCCGACACCTGGAGGACGCGGCACATCACGCGGACGGGAAAAAAAGACGGCTGGCGAGAGATGAAGAGATTACGAGTTACGCAGTTGACTGGATTCGGGCTTGCGCGGTGCCGGTTGTGCCGGTAACGTCGGCGACATGAACGCTCCCCGCGCGACCGACGACGGGTACATCCAGTTCCTGATCGGGTCGCCGGTCGTCGTGTCGGCCAC
>JANNQE010000497.1:0-5363 GCA_031441625.1 Planctomycetia bacterium | reverse complement strand
ATCCCGTGTCGATAGTCGCTTCGGTGAGCGCGCCGCCGGTCGCTTTGGCCACGCCGAAGTCAATCAACTTCACTACCGGCTTAAAGTCGAACAGCGCCACCAGCACATTGGACGGCTTGATGTCGCGGTGGATGATCCCCTTCTGGTGGGCATGTTGAATCGCCTGACACACTGGCACGAACAGTTCCAGCCGCTGCTGCGGGGTGAGCTTCTGCGAGTCGCAATATTCTGTAATGGGCACGCCCTTGACCAGTTCCATCACGAAGAACGGCCGGCGTTCGTGCAGGCCGCCGTCGAGCACCTTGGCGATGTTCGTGGCGGTGAAACTCATCAAGGCGGGGATGGACTCGAAGCAGGTCCTCAGCCGCTTCGAGGCGGAGCGGCAGGCGCTGGCCCTGATGGACCACCCGAACATCGCCAAGGTGCTCGACGGCGGGTTGCACGACCATCGGCCGTACTTCGTCATGGAACTGGTGAAAGGCGTACCGATCACCGACTACTGCGACCGTCTGAAGCTCACCCCGCGGGAGCGGCTGGAGTTGTTCGTGCCGGTGTGCCAGGCGATCCAGCACGCGCACCAGAAGGGGATCATCCACCGCGACATCAAGCCGTCGAACGTGCTGATCGCCCTGTACGACGACAAGCCGGTGGTGAAGGTGATCGACTTCGGGGTGGCCAAGGCGACCGGCGGCACGCTGACGGAGAAAACCATCGACACCGGGTTCGGCGGGGTGGTGGGCACGCCGCAGTACATGAGTCCGGAGCAGGCCACGTTCAACAACCTGGACATCGACACGCGGAGCGACGTGTACGCCCTCGGCGTGCTGCTGTACGAACTGCTCACCGGCTCGCCTCCGATCGACAGCAAGCAATTCAAGCGGGGGGCGATCCTCGAAATGCTGCGGATGGTGCGGGAGGTCGAGCCGCCGCGGCCGAGCACCCGGCTGAGCGAGGCCAACGCCCGGCCGAACGTCGCGGCCAATCGGAGCATCGACCCGGCCAAGCTGGCGAAGTTGCTCCAAGGGGAACTCGACTGGGTGGTGATGAAGGCGTTGGAGAAGGACCGCACCCGGCGCTACGACACGGCCAACGGGCTGGCCCGCGACATCCAGCGGTATCTGGCCGACGAGGTCGTCGAGGCACGCCCGCCGAGCCGCGGCTACCGGCTGAAGAAGTTCGTGAAGCGGAACAAGATGCAGGTGATCGCGGGGAGTTTGGTCCTGTTCGCGCTGCTGGTGGGTATCGTCGGCACCTCCTGGGGCTTGCTGGCGGCCCGCGATGAGGCGGCGGCGAAGGAGCGAGCCCGCGTCGAGGAAGCCCGGCAGCGGGGCATCGCGGAGGAGAAGGAAGCGAAGGCGGACAGGGCGTACACCAAGACCGCGGAGGTGCTGGACGCGATGGTCTCGGAGGTCACCGGCGACTCGCTCTCCACGCAGAAGGAAATCAGCGCGGAGCAGAAGAAGTTCCTGGAGAGCGTGCTCGGCTACTACCGCGAGTTCGCCGGCGAGAATCCCGACGACGAACGCTCCCGCTCTCGACACGCACGGGCAGCGCTGCGCGTGGCAACGATCGAGTACCGCCTGGGGCGGACGGAGGAATCCGTAACGGCAATCCGACTCGCCCGGGATGGCTACGCGTCGCTCGCCGCCGACTTCCCCACCGTGCCCGAGTATCGCCAGATCCTGGCCGTGAGCCACAGCAACCTGGGGGCTCTGCTCGCCGATCTCGGCCAGCGGGTGGCGGCGGAGGAGCAGTACCGCAAGGGCCTGGCGATCCAGGAGAGACTGGTCGCCGACTTCCCCAAAGTGCCCGTTTATCGTCAGGACCTGGCCATGAGCCACAACAACCTGGGGAACCTGCTCTCCGATCTCGGCCAGCGGGTGGTGGCGGAGCAGTACCGCAAGGGCCTGGCGATCCAGGAGAGCCTGGTCGCCGACTTCCCCAAAGTGCCCGAGTATCAAGTCGATCTCGGTTGCAGTTACGGCAATTACGGCAACTTGATCTGCCGTGGCGATAATCCGGCGGAGAGTTTGAAATGGCTCGGCCGGGCCATCGACTGTTTGCAGGCCGTTCACAAGAAGGATGAACGCGATGCAAGAGCGAAAGAATACTTGCGTAACAGCCACTGGGGCCGTGCCGAGGCTCACGACCTGCTCCAGAAGTTCGCCGAGGCCGTGAAGGACTGGGACCGGGCGATCGCACTCAGCCCGCCCGCCGAGCAGCCACAGCTTCGCGCGCACCGGGCCATGTCGAGGCTGAACGCCGGGATGGTGGCCGAGGCAGTGGCCGAGTTCGCCGAGTTGACGAAGTCGCCGAACTGGGACGCCGTCCAGTGGTACGACTTTGCCTGCGTGTACTCCGTGGCCAGCGGCAAGCTCGCCGGCAAGAAACAGGAGTACGCCGACCGGGCGATGGAGTTGCTTCAGAAGGCGGTGAAAGCGGGCTGGAAGGACGCCGATCATTTGAAGAAAGACACCGATCTCGCCCCGCTCCGCGACCGCGCGGACTTAAAGACTCTAATCGCGGAGCTGGAGAAGAAGGCCCCGCCGAAGACGGAGCCCGCCCCGAAGCCGCCGGAGGAGTAGTGACCGACCACCGATCTGCTGCGGGCGGAGGACTATTCCCCGTGGGGATAAGTCGGTCCGGTCGTGCGTCGCTGAGAGCCACGACATGGCCGTGTTCCGGATCGCGTTGACCGAGGACGAGCGACGGGTGGTGAACGCGGAACGGGATTCCCACCCGGAGGCCCACGTCCGCCGGAAGATGCTCGTCGTGTGGTTGTTGCACTGCGGCCTGACACGGGCGAAAGCCGCCGAGATCGCCGGGGTGAGCCGACCAACCGTCCAGCGATACGTCGCGGCCTTCCGCCACGGTGGCCTGGACGGGCTGCGGCGGTGGGGCGTTCGAGGTCCGGTCAGCGACTTGGTCGCCCACACCACCGCCATCCGCGAGGCACTCACCACCCGACCCGTGCGGACGGCGGCCGAAGCCGCGGAGTAGATCGAGCACCTGACGGGGCTGAAGCGGCAACCGACCCAGGTCCGCAAGTTCCTGAAAGCGGAACTGGGGTTCGGCTGGCGTCGCACCCGCGTGATCCCGTGCCCGCCCAAGACCGACCTACCCGACCACATCCGGGAACAGAAGCAGTTCCGGGACACCCGGTTGCAACCCCGGCTCGATGAGGCCGTTGTCGGCCGGCGGCACGTGTTCTTCGTGGACGCGGCCCACTTCGTGTTCGGGACGTTCCTGTGCTGCCTGTGGTCGCGGGCGCGGATCTTCGTGAAGGCGGCGTCCGGGCGGCAGCGGTTCAACGTCCTCGGGGCGTGGAACGCGGTGACCCGGGAACTGGTCACGATCACGAACACCACGGTGGTGAACACCGACACGATGTGCGACCTGCTCCGGGCGGTGGCGGCCCGCGGCTTGGTCGGTCCGGTTACCCTGGTGCTGGACAACGCCCGCGACCAGCGGAACAAGATCGTCGAGGGGTTGGCGAAGGAGTTGGGGATCGAGTTGTTGTTCCTGCCGAGCGACTCGCCGAACCTGAACCTGATCGAGCGGCTGTGGCGGTTCACCAGGCGGAAAGCGGCGTACGGCCGGTACCACCCGACCTTCGCCGACTTCCGGGCCGCCGTTCAGGACGTGTTGGACCGCGTGCCGACCACGCACGCCGAACCCCTGGCGTCTCTCATGTCGCTCCATTTCCAGGAGTTCGACGCGGTCTCCTTCCTGGCCGCGTGAAGAATCAGGTCCCTGCCATTGGGGCCATGGGGTCACACCTAAAGAAAAGCACCGTCGGACCGCACCGTCCTCGGCCGAACGGTCAGCGAACCCCCGCCCCGCCACCGTGGCGTGACGGGATGAACACGTCTCAGCGGCCGAGCTCTACCCGCACCAGCTTCAACACCGGCCACTTGTTCATCTCGGCCAACACCGCCCGACTAACGGCGGCGGTGAACGCCGTGCTGTTCAACACGCGGCGGATCGCTCGCACGGTGGCTTCGGGCAGCGAAGCGCGGATGCGGAACGTGATATGCCACTCGTCGAGGAGGACGGTCTTCGGCATGAGCGGGTCTCGGGGAGTGGGTGAGAATGGCGAAGGGGATCGTGTCCTCGTCCGCACGGGCTGACGCACCCCGGAAGGGAGTGCGCGACCGGCCGGACGAATCGTGATCCCCCTTCGCCCTCTGACTTCAGCGGGCGGCGAGCCACCCGCCCTTCCGCAGCCCGCCCGTCAACTGGGCGACGGCGGCGGTGACGGCCGCCCCCACCCCGCTCACCGCCGCGGCCAGGGCCGGCGGGCAGAAGCGGTCGACGAGCAGGGCGGTCAGCCCGACGGCCAGCCCGACGCCGAGGGTGACCAGGGCGATCCGCTTGAGCGGCAGCACGGCGGTGAGCATGCGGGCGGTGAGCGTGACGGCCTGGACCGTTGCGGCGGCGCGTTCAAGCACGGCGTCTTTCATCTCCGTCAGCTTCGCCTTCAGCGTCTGCCACCAGTTCGGCTTCGTCACGATCGGCACCGTCGGGGTGGGCGGCGGGGCGGGCACACTCCCCGTGAGCATGGCCCGCACGTCCGGGTTGGTCAGCAGTTCCAGCACCACTTCCTTCATCGCCTGCTTGGCTCCTTCCTTGCAGGCGTCGGCGACGGCGGCGGGGAGGGCGTCGGCGAGCACGTCGAGGATCAAGTCGAGGCGGTCCAACTGGTCGCCCAGTTGCTTGCGGGGCGGGCGGCCGTTCAGGGTCGCGGTCATCGGAGTCTCCGAAAATGCGACCCGCCGGGGAGGCCGGCGGGTCTGGGGTGGTGAACAGGAAGACGGATTCAGCAGCCGTCGCCGCAGAACCGCGCGTAGTCGGCGCGGAGTTCGGCCCGCACCTGCGACACGCGGGCGGCCGACACGCCGGCCGCGGCGGCGATGTCCCCCGGCCGCTCGCCGGCCAGCAGGCGGTCGAGCACCCGCCGCTTGGCGGCCGCCAGGGAGCCGACCCAGGCGGGGAAGTCGAGGCGGAACTGCACCTGGTCGGGCACCGGCGTGCGGGTGTTGTCGTGGACGGCTTCCGCGAAATAGTCGCCGGCCGGGTCGGGGGCGGACAGCGAGGTCAGCCGCACCCCCTTCCGTTGTGAGCACGTCGGTGAGCACACGTCGCCCACCGGCTCGCTGCCGCACGCCCGCCGGCCGGAGCGGGCGGCCCGGGCGGCGTACCCGGCCAGGCGGGTGGCGAACGTGTGCGGGCGGCGGCCGCGGCGGGCGAGGCGGACGAACCACACCCAACACAGGGCGACGGCCTTGCAGGTGGCTTCCTCCCGGTGGTGGGGGCAGCGGACCTGGCGGAGGTGGAAGCGGACGACGGCGAGCACGCGGGGG
>JANNQE010000496.1:0-2079 GCA_031441625.1 Planctomycetia bacterium | reverse complement strand
GAGGTTGATGTCGAGGACGCGGAGGGCGTGCGGATTGGCTGCCCGCAGTGCGGTGCGAATCGTCTGCCGCGGCGTGTCCGCCCACTGGCCGAGCGTGCCGAAGCAGAGCACGTCGGCAGCGGCGGCCGTCGTCAGCAGCTCCGACGTGATCGGGATGTGGTCCCAAGCGGGGTCGTCGATGAACCGATACGTCGCCTTCTTCTGCACGTCGTGTTTCACCATCACTTGTCCGGTCTCCCCGTCCGCCGTGGCGAGGTGGGACACATCGACGCCGTGGCTGACCAGTTGGTGTCGCGCCACGTCGCCGAGTTTGTCTCGCCCGACCGCACTGGCCAGGAACACCCGCGCCCGCCCGCCGCCGAGTTCGGCACACGCGCAGGCGAAGTTGGCCGGCGCGCCGCCGAACCGCGGGCCGTCGTCGAACACGTCCCACAGCACTTCGCCCAGCGCCAGAACTGTTATCGCCATCATCGCACCCCGAGCGTGTGCTCGATCTGTTCGAGGGGCACGCCCTTCGTTTCGGGCACCATCGTGGCCACCCAAACCAGTTGAAGCACCATCATGAACGCGAAGAAGGCGAACACCACTCCGGGCGCGAACGCGGCCATCATCGCCGGGAAGAAGGTGGCGAGCAGTGCGGCAAAGATCCAGTGCGTGAAGCTGCCGAGCGCCTGACCGGTGGCCCGGTGCCGGTTCGGGAAGATCTCCGAGATGAACACCCAGATGACCGCCCCCTGGCCGATCGCGTGGGCGGCGATGAACGCCAGGATGCACCCGATAACGAGCGGCCCGCCGGGGTCGGCATGGGCGGACGACACCTTCAGCGCTGCGTCGGCGGTGGCGGTCACCTCGTCCGGTGTGGCGGCGGGATCGAAGATGACGGGGTCGCTGAGCGCCGCCCGTGACGCATCTTCCAGCCCCTTCTTCGCCTCGGCCAACTTATGTTCGGCGGCCGGGCGGTTCAGGTCGTTGGCGTCCTTCACCCCCTTCACCGCCGATTTCACTTCGATGGCCGAGGCTGCCGCCTCGAACTGCGGGCCGTACACGAAGAAGACCAGGGCACACAGCCCAAGCGAGGCGATGTACCCGAACGAGCCGATGTACAGCAGTGTCCGCCGGCCGACGCGGTCGATCAGCCACAGGCCGACGAAGGTGAAGATCAGGTTGACGACGCCGATGCCGACAGATTGCGCCAGCCCGTTCTCACTCCCGGTCAGTCCGAAAATCCGCGGGGCGAAGTAGAGGATGGCGTTGATGCCGGAGAATTGGTTGAAGAAGGCCACCAGGAACGCGAGCAGGATGGGAACCTTCAGCCGCTTGGTGAAGAACCCGCCCAACCCGCCGGACGATTCCGCCTTCGACGCGGCTTCGATTTCGGCGACCAGCGCATCGAGTTCGCCGTCACCCACCGTCGGGTTGATCCGCCGCAGCGTGTCCATACCCCGCTCGCGGTGGCCGCGGCGGAGCAGCCACCGCGGGCTTTCCGGGATGCCGAACGCCATCAGCGTGTACAAGACCGCCGGGACGGCCACGATGCCAAGCATCCACCGCCAGGCGTCCGTTGCCACCACCTGCCCGACCACCCAGTTCGAGGCGAACGCCACCAGGATGCCGAACACGATGTTGAACTGGAACATGCCGGTCATCCACCCGCGGCTCTTCGGCGGGGCGATCTCCGAGATGTACAGCGGGGCGGCGACGGTGCTCACGCCGATGGCGATGCCGCCGATGAACCGGGCGATCATCAGTTGGTACACGTCCGGGGCGACGGCACACCAGACGGCCGAGACGAAATACAGCACGCCGAGGGAGAGGAGTGTCTTCTTCCGCCCGAAGCGGTCCGTCGGCCACCCGCCGACGAGCGAGCCGAGGACGGTCCCCCACAGGGCGGAGCCGATGGCCAGCCCGTGCGTGGTCTTGTCCAGGTTCCACAACTTCTCGATCGTCTGCTCCGCGCCGGAGATGACGACCGTGTCGAACCCGAACAGGAAGCCGGCCAGGGCGGAGGTGAGCGCCCAGTAGAACAGGCGAGCGTTCATGGGCGACTCGAGAGAGGGGTTGCCGGGAGCACGGGCGTCC
>JANNQE010000495.1:0-1649 GCA_031441625.1 Planctomycetia bacterium | reverse complement strand
CATCAGCCAGCGCCAGCGCGCAGTAGCCCTGCACCTGCGCGCGGGCCACCAGTTCCTCGGGGTGCGAGGCGCCGCTCAGGAAGCTGTAGTTGCTGCGCCGACCCACGGGTTGTGGGCGCGTGGGTCGGCGCGAGCGAAGCGCTCGCTGGACCCACCCTACGCAGAGGGTCACCCGCCCACCATCGCCTTGAGCCGTTCGCTCAGTTCCTGCACCCGCCGGCTGCACTCCATGCGGGCCGTCACGAACCCGTCGCCGGTGGCGTTGCCCGCCTTCAGGTAGTCGAGCACCACCGCTTCGGCGTCCATCAGGCCGGGGCACCCTTCGGCCGTCGCCGCGGAGATGTGGTGCGGAATCACGGCCACCCCGTTGCGGTCGCCGTGCAACAGGTCGCCGGGATTGATCCACACCCCGCCCACCCGCACCGGCACGTCGAGTTCGACGATTTGGCAGTACCCGTGCGAGGCGACCGTGCCGCCGGTGAAGCAGGGGAAGTCGAGCGCCTGCACCTGATCCAGGTCGCGGCCGGTGCCGGACGTGATGAGGCCGACGCACCCGAACGCCTTGTAACTGGTACACATCACCTCGCCGAAGGTGGCGGCCACCGTCGGGTCGTCCAGGTCTTGAAACACCACCACCTTCGGGCCGGGGGTGCTGGCGAGCTTCCGCACCTGCTGATCGAGGCCGGCGTACACGTCGCCCGACATCGGCTTGGACGCCGCGCGGAAGGTGGCCGTGACCGCGTAGCCCACCATCGGCGGCAGGTGCGGGAAGCAGGCGGTGATGCGGCGGTCGGTGTACCCGCTGGTGCGGGGGATGGCGTCGAGCAACTCGATCACGTTCAGGATGGTGGGCGTGTCGAACTTCCGCAGGGCGGCGAGGACGGAGTCGGGGAGGGGGGACATGGCGGAGTGCGGAGTGCGGAATGGGGAGTGCGGAATTAGGATGGTGGTGTTGTAGTGTTAGCCGCGAGCCAACGGCGAGCGCGTGAGGCCATTCCTGATGTCCGACGAATCCGCTTTCCTGGCCGGCATCCGCGCCGAGCTGAAGGACGACCTCCGCCGGCTGGTGTTCGCCGACTGGCTGGAGGAGCAGTCGTCAGACGAGTGCCGGGCGAAGGCCGACTACCTGCGGTTGGAAGTTCACGTTTCGAGTTTGGCGGACGACCACCCGGAGCGCGACGTGTTCATTCTGAAACTGCGGGCGGTCGCGGAAGGGTTGCCGGTCGAGTGGAAGACGGCGGTGGCGAAGGTGCCGATTGAGAACTGCAACGTGCGGTGGCGGTTTCAATGCCCGAAGAGGTGGAGCGAGTTACAAGACTTGGGAGAGCCGAACGCCCGCTTCTGCACCGCCTGCCGGCAGAGTGTTCACTACTGCGAAACGGTGGAAGACGCGCGCAATATCGCCGAAGCGGTCGGCTTCTGTGTCGTTATCGACTTGGGTGTCCCCCGGAAGGCGGGTGACATGGCCATGCTCCGCAGTCCACCGGAGTTGGACACCGAGGTGATGATGGGCATCGTCGCAATGCCTGACGACTTCAACCCCGGCGCGCCGGGGTTCACCCCACCCCCACCTGCCAACCCCGGTCTGCTCCGCCGCCTGTGGCGGAAGCTGACTGGCCGGTAGTGGTCTGCTCGCTCCGCGAGCGGGT
>JANNQE010000494.1:0-9389 GCA_031441625.1 Planctomycetia bacterium | reverse complement strand
CAGGCTGCCGATCGGGTTCTCGACGTAAACCTATGCCCGACCGAGGCCAAGTACCTGTCGCGTCCAGCGAGAAGTCTCTTTCTTTTTCACATCGGGAGTGACGCGATGGAGTCTCTGAAGGCGCTGATGCTTGCCCTGCCGCTCGTGCTGATGAGTGCCGCCGGCTGTGGCCCCCAGCCGGCGGCCCCAACCACCGACGGCAAAAAGGATGACGGCAAGCCAGGCGGCGCAAAGACGCCGGATGATACCAACGACAACGACGACCACCCGCACGGCGACGGACCGAACGGCGGCCCGATCTTCGACCTGGGCAAGTACCACGCCGAGTTCACCGTCGATCACGGCAAGAAGGAGTGCTACGTCCTGTTCATCCGGGGGGACGACAAGACCGCCAAGCCGCTGCCGGTGGCGTGCAAGGAACTCACCTTCACCACGAAGGAGACGAAGGTGAGAGAGGGGGCGGACAAGGGCCAGGTGGTGCCGCCCATGACCATCACCCTGAAGCCGGCCGACGAAAAAGACGGCAAGGCGGCCAAGTTCGTCGGCACCGACCCCGGCCTGGGGAACGTGGCGGACTTCGCCGGGAACGTGACTGGCGAGGTCGGCGGCAAGCCGTCGTCCGGCAAGTTCAAGGAGTGACCGCCTCCCGCCGAAGGTGAACCCCAGGAGCGCCCCATGACCGCCACACACACCCGGCCGGCTCATGGGGTGCTGTACGCGCTGACCGCCGCCGCCCTCTTCGGGGCCAGCACCCCGTTCGCCAAGCTGCTCGTCGGGCGAACCGACCCGGTGCTGCTCGCCGGCCTGCTCTACTTCGGTTCCGGGTGTGGACTCGCCGTGTGGCGGCTCGGCTCCCGGTTGGCGGGGGAAATTGGCCGAGGCACCCTTGCGACGGGCAGACCTGCCCTGGCTCGCCGGGGCGGTGGCCTTCGGCGGGGTGGTCGGGCCGGTGCTGTTGATGCTCGGCCTAACCGTCACCCCGGCTTCGACCGCCTCGCTGTTGCTCAACCTGGAGGGCGTGCTGACGGCGGTGCTCGCCTGGGTGGTGTTCCGGGAGAACTTCGACCGCCGAATCGCCCTGGGCATGGCCGCCATCACCGCCGGCGGGGTGCTGCTCTCGTGGGAGGGCGGGGAGGCGGCCGGCGGGGTGTGGGGGCCGCTCGCCGTCGCCGGGGCGTGCCTCGCCTGGGCCATCGACAACAACCTGACCCGCAAGGTGTCGGCCGGCGACCCGGTGCAGATCGCCGCCATCAAGGGGTTGGTGGCCGGGGCGGTGAACGTCGGGATCGCCCTCCTCCGCGGGGCGGCGGTGCCGGACGCCGGGACGGTGGCCGCGTGTGCGGTGGTGGGGCTGGCCGGCTACGGGGTGAGCCTGACGCTGTTCATCCTCGCCCTGCGGCACCTGGGCACCGCCCGCACCGGGGCGTACTTCTCCGTCGCCCCGTTCGTCGGGGCCGCGGTGTCGATCCCGCTCTTGGGAGACCTCCCCACGCTGCTGTTCGTCGCGGCGGCGGCGCTCATGGGTGTGGGTGTTTGGCTGCATCTCACGGAGAAGCACGCCCACGAACACGCCCACGAGGAATTGTTCCATGAGCACGCCCACGTTCACGACGACCACCACCGGCATGCCCACGGGCCGGACGACCCGCCGGGCGAGCCGCACACCCACCCGCACCGCCACCCGCCCATGCGTCACGCCCACCCCCACTACCCGGACATCCACCACCGCCATTCGCACTGACCACTCTGACCTTTCGCCTTCACCACCTTCGGAGTGTTAACCCATGACCCCGTTCACCCGACGCAACTTCCTCTTTACCTCATCCGGGGCCACCGCAGTGGTTGACCGGTGTATGGGGTAGTGAAGGGGCGTTCTTCCTCTGTAGAGGGACCGAACTCATCTGCGTGTGGCCGAGAAGATAATGCAACGCACCTGGCCGGCTTCGGGTCAAAAGTACCAGGCCAGCGCGTACACCACCGTCAGTTTTGCCCCAGGTCCGCGTCCGAAGCGGCGATCGACAATCGGTATTCATTCAGCACATCTTGAGCACCAAATCCACCACCCAACACCCGCGGACGTGTGGGCCGTCCTCCCGACAGTGGGTCAAGATGTCGGCGTGGTCGCACCCGGCCTCTTCGAGCGCGTCGGCCAAGATCGGCATACGGTCGAACGCTCGATCGGCGTAGATGCCGGCGGCGAGGGCAAGGACGGTTTCGGTGAGCCATTGCGGTTCGACGATGACGGGGCGGAACGGGTTGCCGAAGATGTCACGGAGAAGGTGTAACGGCAGCATCTCGGGTAGACCGGTCGCCTTCGGCAACACGCACTGTGAATTCGTGTACGCTCCCACGAAAACTTGTTCCCACACCGCGTGCTGCGCGTACGCAGCGGCCTTGGAGCGAGGGGAGTTGGCCGCGACCCCGTTCGGTTCGTATTCGCGCACGTACGGCACCTCAAGGCACGCGGCAAATGCGTCGGCTCGGTCCTGTTCGGATGCCAACCCGTCCGCAAACCTCTCGGCAACA
Organism: Planctomycetia bacterium; assembly: GCA_031441625.1. Taxonomy (GTDB): domain Bacteria; phylum Planctomycetota; class Planctomycetia; order Gemmatales; family Gemmataceae; genus JALHQU01. Next base: position 6,863 of record JANNQE010000494.1, on the reverse strand, counting down.
ATGAGCGCCTGACGACTGCGGTGATCGGTGATCCAAGGCCAAAGCAACCGGCCGTTGGCACAGGCCAGCAAACGTAATTTCCGGTCGCTCACCTTGTCTCGCAGGAACAGCAGCATCCGTGTCGGGGCGGTACACGCTGACCACTCTTGTTCGTTCACGGCTTAGCCCCTTCGCCTGTCTAACCTGAGTTTTGCCGGTCACGGTCTTCTTTGGACTACCTTAGAGCATCCAGACCCCCACCGAACTCCGCTCTGCCGCACACACCAGTGCTGTAGGGACGGCGAGGAGGTGAACACACCGCCCAGCCCAGTTGGATGGCGCTGACGGCTGATGGTGATGTCGCCGTTGGCCGGGCCCGACGGGCAATGGCGGTCGCTGAGGCCGGTCACAGCCGCTCCAACCGAAGGTAGGGGACAATTCGCCCCGCATTGATCGGTTCATGACTTAAAGTGATTCGGTTGCGGAAAACGGTTGCGGGGACGACATCACGACATTTGCCGAGCAAGCAGCTCGCAAGTGGCTGAACCGAAGGCGTGACATGAGAATTTTGTTCTGACCCGAACCCATCCCGGTGGTGGCAGCCGTCGCCCTCCCAGGAGAGTAAATCGCTGAAATGTCGCCCACCCAAGACCACCCGCAAGTTAGCTTGCCTCGCCCCCTCGCACTGGTGCCGGCCGTTTGCTGCCTGTGCCGGGTGGAGGACACCGACCCCGTGGCGGTCGGGGCTGACTTCGAGTACCGCACCTCGCCGGACGAGTTCCTGGCCGTCCGCTGCCGCCGCTGCCGGCTCGTTTACCTGAACCCCCGCCCGGCCGACGACGAGGCCGCCCGCACCTACCCCGACCACTACCACGCCTTCCAGTTCCGCCCGGCCGAGTACGGGCTGGCGTACCGCGTGCGTCGGCGGTTGGAGGCCCGCCGGCTGCTCCGCTGGTGCCGCGGGCTGCCGGCCGACGCCCGCATCCTCGACGTGGGGTGTGGGGACGGGTTCCACCTGCGACTGCTGAAGGAGTACGGGAAGCCGGGGTGGACGCTGGAGGGGGTGGACACCGACGCGCGGGCAGTCGCCCCGGCCCGCGCCGCCGGGCTGACCGTCCACCACGGGAGCGTGGAGGCGGCTGGCCTGCCGACCGGGGCGTACCACCTGATCCTGATGGTGATGACCGTCGAGCACCTGCCCGACCCGCTCGCCACCCTGCGGGCGGTGGCCGGACTGCTCGCCCCCGGCGGGCGGGTGGTGGTGGTGACGGACAACGCCGGGTCGCCCGACTTCGCCCTGTTCGGCGGGCGGCACTGGGGCGGGTTCCACTTCCCCCGGCACACCTACCTGTTCGACCGCCGTACCCTGGCCGGACTGGGCACGGCGGCGGGGCTGGAGGTCGAGCGGGTGAGTACCGCCGTCAGCCCGGTGAACTGGGTCTACTCGGTGCGTAACTGGCTGGACGACTGGGGCGGCCCGCGGTGGCTGGTGAACCGCTTCTCGCTCCGCTCGGCGTTTGCGCTGGGGGTGTTCACCTTGGTTGACATGCCGCTGTCCCTCGTGGGGCTGGGGGCCATCCTGCACGGCCTGTTCCGCAAACCGGCAGCGACGGCCGAGGGGGTGCGCTCGTGAGTCACGCACGCGAACCGGTGGCCATCGTTGGGGGCGGGCTCGCCGGCCTGACCGCCGCCACCTACCTCCGGCGGCACGGCATCCCGGTTCGGGTGTACGAGGCCGGGAAACAGCTCGCGGGGCTGGCCCGCAGCGAGCGGGACGCCGACGGGTTCACATACGACTGCGGGGCACACTTCATCACCAACCGCCTCGCGGCGGCGGTCGGCTTATCCGCCGCCTGCCGGCACATGCCGCGGTACGGGGAGACGGTGTGGCACCGGGGGCGGGGGTACTCGTACCCGTTCGGGCTGATGCGGTCGGTGCGGTACGTAGCGAGCGCGGTGGCCGCGAAGGTGGGCGGGCTGTTCGCCCGCAAGCCGGTGACGGCCGCCGACCACTACCGGCAGAGTTACGGCCGAAAGTTGGCCGACGAGATCGCCCTGCCGCTCACCGAGGCGTGGTCCGGGGCGACCGGGGCCGAACTGTCCGCCTCGGTCGGGGAGAAGTTCGCCACCAGCCTGCCGCGGATGTTGATGCTCAAAGCGGCGGCGAAACTGACCCGCCGGACGGTGGCCATCGGATACAGTGGGACCGTCACCGAATCCCCGCACGTCTGGCACGTCTACCCGGAGGGCGGCATCGGGGCGGTGTGCGAGCGGCTGGCCGATGAGGTGCGGGACGTGGTGCGGCTCGAATCGCCGGTAGAAGCCATTCTGGTGGAGAACGGAAAGGCAGTGGGGGTACGGGTGAAGGGGGAGGACGTGCCCGCCCGCACGGTGGTGAGCACGGCACCGGTCCACATCCTGGCCAAGCTGGTGCGGGGGACCGACGTACTCGCCCCCTTCGGCCGGTTCCGCTACCGGGCAATGGTGTTCGTGAACATGAAGTTCGAGGGCGTGAGCGGGCTACCCGACGTGGTGACGTGGACGCCGGGGGAGGACACGCCATTTTTCCGCCTGAGCGACATCGGCCGGTGCCTACCGTGGTTGGTGCCGGCCGGTAAGACCCAGGTGACGTGCGACATCGGCTGTCAGGCGGGTGACGACACCTGGGCGGCGGCCGACGACGCGCTCGGCGAGCGGTGCTTGGCCGCCCTCGACCGCATGGTGCCGGGGCTCGCCAAACGGTTCCTCGGCTGCCGGGTGGTGCGAACCCCGCTCGCCTACCCCGTGTTCCTCACCGACTACGAGGCCGACCGCCGGCGGTTCGAGCAGGGCACCGGCGTCCAGGGCCTGTACAGCGTCGGGCGGAACGGCGAGTTCGCCCACATCCTGATGGAGGACGTGTTCTGGCGGACCCGGCGGAAGTTGGTCGGCCTTGTGGACGAGAAGATGGCCCCCCACGCGGAGATGGCGTCGTGAAATTCCTAGAGTCGGTTCGCGCCGCCTGGCCCGCCGCCGTGGTGCTGGGTGGCCTCGCCGTCCTGCACCTGGTCTTCTCCCCGGTCGGTGAGCCGTTCAAGAACGGGGACGAGACGCGGCACGTGATGACCGGGGTGTTTTTCCGGGACGCGCTCGCCGACCTGCCGGCGTCGGCCGCCGACCCCCGCGGGTACGCGGCGAACTACTACGTGCAGTACCCCGCCCTGGGCATCATCATCTGGCCGCCCTTCTTCTACGCGGCGGAAGGGGTGGCGATGAGTGTGTTCGGCACCAGCTACCTCGTCGCCCGGCTGGTGGTCTACGCCTTCGCGCTCGCGGGCGGAGTGTACGCCTACCGGCTGTTCCTCCGCACCCACGGGCGCGCCGTGGCGGCCGTCGCACTCGCCGTCCTCGGCCTGGCCCCACTCGTCTTCGAGCACACGAGCTACGTGCTCCTAGAGGTGCCGACGCTGGCACTGGTCTTGGGCGCGGTGTTCCACTTCGAGCGCTACCTGGGCGAGGAGCGCGGCCGGGACGCCATCTTCGCCTGCCTCCTGGCTGCTGCCGCCGCACTTACTCGGTTCGATGGCGTCATGCTGCTGCCGTTCGTCCTGCTCCGCCTCGGCTTCGCCCGGCGGTGGGGGTTCTTCCTACGCCGCCCGGTGGTGATCGGGTTGGTCCTCGCTCTGCTGCTCACGGTCCCGTACTACCTGTTCACCTGGAAGGTGTACGGGGCGGGCATCCGACACGCGGCGACCAGCGGGACGGGGTATCAGACGACCTCCTGGTTGGACCCGCGAAACCTGTACCTGTACCCGGCGTTCATCCCCGAACAGATCGGCTGGGGGGCGACGGCCGCCGCCGCCCTCGGCCTGATCGTCGGCCTGTGGCGACAATGGAAGCAGGGCGGGGTGTATGTGGCCCTGCTCCTCGCCACATTCATTACGTTCGTGCCGTTGGCCGAGTTGGCGGCCAGACACGCCATCTACTGGGTGCCGGCGCTCGCGCTCTTCGCAGCGCGCGGGGCGCTGAGCCTTTCCAGGTGGAAACCGTGGGCGGGCGTCGTCGCGGGCGGGCTGCTCCTCGGCTCCGTCGCCTGGGAGGGGTTTGGCCCCCTCCGCGAGACCGGGTGGACGAACCTGTACGTATGCGGCACGGACGCGGCGGCCGAGCGGGTGCTGGCGAAGGCCGGCGGGGAGCGACCCATCCTGTACGAGGGTCAACTGAACGGCGCGTTCGTCTACCACGTCCGCCGCCGCGACCCGGATCGACGGTTCACCGTGGCCCGGGCGGACAAACTGCTCTACTCGGTGTACAGCGACCCGAAGGGCGGATACCTGGAGTACGCCGAATCGGACGAGGCGGTGGTCGCGCTCTTGCACCGCTTCGACCCCGAGTACTTGGTCGTCGAGGAGAACCAGGTGTTCATCCAGACGGCGGCCGGAGACCGCCTCCGCCGCGTCCTCCGGGAGAACCCGGTCGAGTACGCTCTCGAAGAGACAGTCCCGTTTCGCACGAACTACCCGAACTTCGCCGCGAACCGTCTGCTGGTCTACCGCAAGCTCCGCGAGAACCCCGACCGCACTCGGTTGACTGAACTGCCGGTGCTTGCCATCGGTGGCAATGTGACGGCAAAGTAGCGAACGTCGCGGTCGCGGAGTTCGACCAGGCTCGCCGGCACCCAGGGCCGAGGGAAAGCGAATGGCCGACCCGTCCTCTGAATTCGTCCCGGGAGCGGGATTCCACTGACTGACCCCGTTCTACGACCCGCTCGTTGCGCTCACCTGTCGTGACCAGACGGTGAAGGAGCAGCTCGTGTTGGCGGCGGACCTCGGGCCGGGCCTGCGGGTGCTCGACCTCGGGTGCGGGACCGGCAACCTTTCACTGCGGGTGAAGCGGGCCTGCCCCGGTGCCGAGGTGTCCGGCGTCGATGCCGACCCGCGGATGCTCGCCGCCGCGGTCGCCAAGGCGAAGCGTGTCGGGGTCGGAGTCACATTCACCCGCGGCTTCGCCGAGTCCCTGCCGTTTGCGGACGGGGCGTTCGATCGGGTCGTGTCGAGTCTGTTCTTCCATCACCTCTCGCCTTCACAGAAAGTGTCCTCCTTGCGCGAGGCCGGACGGGTACTCGCCCCCGGCGGGGCGATGCACGTCGCCGACTGGGGCCGCCCGTCGGGGCCGCTCCTGCGGCTGCTCTTCCTCAACATCCGCTGGCTCGACGGGTGGGAGAACACGCGGGCACACGCCCTGGGTGAACTCACGGCCCTCATCGCGGCGAACGGGTTCGGGGATGTCGAGGTCGGGGAGCGGTTCTCGACAGTTTTCGGGACACTGGAACTCATCTCCGCGCGGCGGGTCTGACTTCTACCCAGTGTCCCGTCCTCACCCCGCCACTTCCCTCACCCCAATGATACCCCCAAGGGGTATCATTGACTTATACCCCCTGGGGGTATATGATGAGGTCGTTGAGGGTGCGGAGGGCAGGGCGATGGATGCGGACACGAAGAAGCGGGTGGCGACGCGGGTGAAGCGGATTGCCGGCCAGGTGGCCGGGGTCGAGCGGATGCTCGCCGAGGACCGCTACTGCGTGGACGTGCTCCACCAGATCGCCGCGATTCGCTCGGCGCTCGACGCCGTGGGGGTAGAACTCATCACCGCCCACCTGGAGTCGTGTGTCGTCGGGCACGGCAGCGGGTGCGAGCACGAGAAGGCCAAGCCAATGACGCGGGAGGAGTTGCTCGCCGAGGTGCGGACCGTCCTGTCCCAGTTCTTGAAGTGAACTCATCACGAGGGGAACTCACATGGAAACCACAACTGTCACCGCCGAGGGCATGGTCTGCGGCGGGTGCGCGAACGCGGTCAAGTCGGCGGTCTCGGCCGTGCCCGGCGTCTCGACCGTCGAAGTCGCCATCCCCGAGAAGCGAGTCACCGTCACCCACGACAAGCGGGTGACGAAGGCCGTCATCGAGGACACCTTAAAGAAGGCCGGGTTTCAACCGGCGTAGGAGGACGCGATGAGTGCCACGACCGCAACCCCCACGAGTCGGGCGGACATGCCGATCATCGGGATGCACTGCGCGGCCTGCGCCGTCCGCATCGAGGGGGCGCTCGGCCAGGCCCCCGGGGTGTCGAAGGCCGCGGTGAACTTCGCCACTGGCCGTGCGACGGTCGAGTACGACCCGGCGTCCACCGCCCCGGACGCCCTCCGCGACGTGGTCCGCGGGAGCGGGTACGACGCCGTGCTGCCGTCTCCCGACGACCACCCTTCGGGTGGGGTGTCGGACGCCGAGCAAGCCGCTCGGGATGCCGACTTCGCCCGCACGCGATTGCGGTTCCTGGTGGCCGCCGCGCTCACTGTCCCGCTGGCCGTGCTGGCGATGGGCGGCCACTTGATCCCGGCGCTGGCCCCGGCACTCAACTTCCCGGGGCGGGCGTGGGTCGAACTCGTTCTCTGCACGCCGGTTTTGTTCTGGGCGGGGTGGGAGTTCTTCAGCGGGGCCTGGGCCGCGGCCCGGCACCGGGCGGCGGACATGAACACGCTCGTCGCAATCGGCACCGTCTCGGCCTACGCCTACAGCGTCGTCGCGACAGTCTCGCCCGCATGGGTCTCGGTCGGCGGGGCGGCCGAGCACGCGGGGCACACGACGGGTGCGACCGCCGGCGTCTACTACGAAGTCGCCGCGTTCATCGTCGTCCTGATTCTGCTCGGCCGACTGCTCGAAGCCCGGGCGCGAAGTCGCACCGGCGGGGCGATCCGGGCGCTCGTCGGCCTGGCCCCGAAGACCGCGCGGGTGGAGCGGGGCGGGGTGGAGACGGACGTGCCGATCGGCCAGGTCGCGGTCGGCGACGTGATCCGGGTGCGGCCGGGGGAGAAGGTGCCGGTCGACGGCACGGTCCTCGACGGCTCCTCG
>JANNQE010000493.1:0-18147 GCA_031441625.1 Planctomycetia bacterium | reverse complement strand
GTTCGCCACTTTGTTTTGCCCGATGGACCGCCGCATTTTATACAGCCGGCCGACCCGGGCCGGCACGGGCGCGGGTTGCGAGCCCAAGCACGAGGCCCTCCCGGCCATTGCGGGCCGGGTTCGCCGGAATGAATCACTTGCGGCGTTCCTTCGGCAAATACTCTGTGGCGAACGCCTTCACCGCGTCGGCAATGTCGGCGGCGGTGGCGTCGAGCGCCTTCTTCGTCCTCTGGTCGCCGCCCATCTCCAACTGGATGGCGTCCAGCCCCGTGGTGGTGCCGTAGGTGCCGACGGTGTACCCGCCGTTGAACCGCTTGTCCTCGCTGTCAGTCGAGTCGCCCGCCGGGATCAGCTTGTACCCCTTCTTCTCCAGTCGCCCCTGCACGCTGTCCGGGCCGGTGAGCGACTTCGCCCCATGCCGTTCGGTCAGCAGCGCGGTCGTCTTGCCGTTCTGCGTGCCGCGGAAGATGGCGTCGGCCTGCGCCGCCTGCCCGTGCAAATCGAGCAGCAGCCCGCCGCCCCACTCGTCCTTCACCCGCTTGCACGCCTCCTTCACCGCCGCGTGATAGGCGTCGTAGGCCGGCTTCGCCCCAACGGATTCATAGGCCGTGTCCGCCGGGCGGTTGGGGTCGCACTGCTTGCGTTGAAACTTGGCGACGATCAGGTGCGGCGGGTGGCCCATCGCCTTCTCGATGGCCGCGGCCAACTTCTCCGCCAGCTCGTCGGTGTTGGTGTCGTTCACCACCACGAATTTCGTCACCCCGTCGCCGGTGCGGTCGGGCACGCCGAGCAGCGGCCGACGCCCGCCGTGCGGGGCGGTGATGACAATCGGCAGGGTTCCGTGTTTCACCTGCACGAGCGGTTCGGGGCCGGATTGCATCAGGGTGAACGCGGCGACGAGGGCGATACCAGACATGGGCGAACTCCGCGGAACGCGATGGAGTGAATTACTTGCGCCGGTTGTGCCGATTGTAGTTGAGGTGCCACTCTCCGAGGGATTGGGTCATGCGACGACTGCTCTTCGCCGGGTTTGCCCCGCTGTTCGCCGCCGCCGCGGTTGCCCAAACCCCGCCTCTTCCGCCAATCGGCCCGCGACCCGTCCAACAACTGTTCCCGACGCACCCGGCGATGGACCCGGCCCGCGTGGCACCGAACCCGTTCCCCGCCGCCCAACCGACGACCACCGTGCACGCCCCGGTGCCGGGGCAAACCCAGCCGGGCGAACCGGGCAAGCTGCCGACCACCATCACGCCCGAAGTGGTGCTGCCGCAGAAGGAAGTGGTCGGGCGGATCGACGCGAACTCGCTGAGCGTGCGGCGGCAGAACGACCGCTGGGTGGTGACGAACGGGCTGAGCGTCGTCCGCGACTTCGGCACCACCCGCGAGGACGCCGAGGAGTTCGTGAAGGTGCTCCGCGAACTGCGGCCGACCGACTGGGGCACCGTCGGCAGCCCCCGCGTGGTGGTGGAGTACGCGCTCACGAGTGGGGCGGCGGCCGTGCCCGCGTTCAGCCCCAAAACGTGCGTGACCATCGACCCGGCCACGCTGCGGGTGGAGCAAGTCCGCGGCGTTCATGTGGTGCGGGACGATCAGAACATTTTGCTCAACTTCGGTTCGGCCAAGGAGGACGCCGAACAAGCCCTCGCCGTCATCCGCAAGTACAAGTTCAACCGCCTCGGGCAGGTCGGGGCGGTGGGCGTGGGGGCGACCTTCCTGTTCGCCCAGGAGTTGCCCGCCACCAACAAGGCCCAGGCCCCGAAGACGCAACTGACCGGCGCGTACTCACAGCTCGCCGCCGCGATGGAGGAATCCAAGCTCACCCGCACCGGCATCGAGGTGGGCACCGCGGTGGCCGGGGAGAAGTTCGCCATCGACCCGAAGGCGGTGGAACTGAAGCGGGACAAGGCCGACTGGAAGCTGGTCCACGGGGCGGACGTGATCGCCAACTTCGGGCCGAGCGAGTGGACCGGCCGCGACGCGCTGAAGCTGGTGCAGGACCAGCGGTTCACCGAGTTCTGCCGGTTCAACGCCGAGGTGTCATTCTTCCTGGTGAACGGCCGGCCGCCGGCGCGGGTGCCGTTCGCGGTTCAGGCCAGTCGGTTCGACCGCGACAACCTGACGGTGAAGACGGCCAGCACTGGCAAGTTCGGGCTGTACGAGGGGCAGGGGCGGCAGGTGTTCGTGTGCGACACGGAGAAGGAGGCCGAGCAACTGCTCGCGCTCCTCAAGCAGTACGGGTTTGACACCACGTGCCAGATCGGCCTGGGGGCGAAGAGTTCGCTGAAGTTCCTGGCGAAGAGCGGACGGTAGGTGCCGGGTAGGGTGGGTCGCTCTCGCCGAGAGCGACATCCGAACCGGCTCTCGGAGAGAGTCGGCGACCCTCGAAGGCGGCTCGGGTAGGGTGGGTCGCTCTCGTCGAGAGCGACATCCGAACCGACTCTCGGAGAGAGTCGGCGACCCTATTTGCCCATGGCCAAAAAATTCCGCATCAGCGTCGGCCCTTCCACCGTCAGGAAGCTCTCCGGGTGGAACTGCACGCCGTGCAGCGGCCACGCCTTGTGCCGCACGCCCATGATCTCGCCCTCGGCGGTCCACGCGGTCACTTCAAAATCCGGGTTCGTCCACGTCTCTTTGCGGATCACCAGCGAGTGATACCGGGTGGCGACGAACGGGTTGCTCAGGCCGGCGAACACGCCCTTCCCGTCGTGGTGGATGGGGGAGGTCTTGCCGTGCATCAGCCGCACGTTCCGCACCACCTCGCCGCCGAAGCTGTGCCCGATGCACTGGTGCCCCAAGCAGACGCCGAACGTGGGGATGGTGGGGGCGAACCGCTTGAGCACGTCGTTGCAGATGCCGGCCTCGTTCGGCGAGCACGGCCCCGGTGAAAGGACGATGTGCGTGGGGTTCAGCGCCGCGATCTGGTCGAGGGTGATCTGATCGTTGCGATGCACCTGCACCGGCAGCGTCGGGTCGATCTCCCCGAACCGCTGCACGAGGTTGTAGGTGAACGAGTCGTAGTTGTCGATGAGCAGGAGCATGGCGGAACGCGGAGGACGAAACGCGGAGTGCGGAGTGGAAGGCATCTTATGCGAGCGGCCTTCTGTAGGTCGCGGTCGAGCGGGTCCGAAGGGCCGCGAGGCCCGACGCCTCCTACCTCTCGTCCCTCTTCCACACGCCCAGCAGCGGGGAGAAGTCGTCCGTCCACACCGGGCCGGGGCGGGCGTCCAGCCGCGACCAGCGGATGTCCGGCTTGCCCGTCGGCGTCCGCGGCAGGTCGTCCGCACTCCGAGCGATGAGCACCCAGTGCGACTCGCAATACCCGGTGGCGAGGTCGGCGTCGGTCGGCGGCAGCCCGCTGTTCCACCGCACTTCGAGCGTCGGGTCGGCAGCGAGCGCCACGCGGTTCACCAGTTGGGGCAGGTCGAGGAAGTTGTTCGACACGTGGAAGGCGATCAGCCCCCGCGGGCCGAGCTTTCGCAAGTACAGTCGCATCGCCTCGACCGTCAGCATGTGAACCGGCACGGCGTCGGAATTGAAGGCGTCCAGAATCATCACGTCGAACGACGCATCGGGGGCGTTCGCCAACTGCCGGCGGGCGTCGCCCAGCACTACCTTCGGTTCCGCCGGGCAGGTGCTCAGGAAGGTGAAGTAGCGTTCGTCCTTCGCAATTCGCACCACCGCCGGGTCGATCTCGTAGAAGGTCCAGTCGTCGCCGGCTTCGGCATACGCGGCCGTCGCCCCCACGCCCAGCCCCACCGCACCGACGGTGCGTTTGCGATCTGCCGGCAGCAACTCGAACAGGTGCCCGAGGGGACCTTTGCGGTGGTAGTACATGGTCGGGGCGGGGCGGCCGGTGTCAGTCACCTTCTGTTGCCCGTGCTGCGTGGTGCCGTGAACCAGCCGGCGGAACTGGCCGTCGTCACTCTCGGTGACACGCAGGGTGCCGAAGAAGTTGCGGGACACTTCGAGCGTGCGGCCGTGTTCGGTGGGCGTGAACTGGCCGACGAGCAGCACGGCCGCCAGGCACAGGGCGAACCGCAGCGGGCGCTTCACAAGGATGAACGCGACGACGCACGGCAGGCCGAACGTCAGCCCGCCGCGGGCCAGCCGCAGGAGCATGGCGGTCCCGTCGTCCCCGTGCGGCGGGTGCGGCATCCACTGCGCCACGACCGCCAGACCGCCGGTGACACCCAACAGCACCAGCGGGGCGGCCCAGTCGGACCAGTGGTGCGGGGCGTCGGGCGTCTTCTTCGGCGGGCGGACGAGCGCGGCCAACACGAGCGCCAGCGGGTACTCGATGTTCCCCAGCACGCCGAACAACACCGGCGCGATCAGGGCATTGCACAGCCCGCCGACCACCCCGCCGGCCGCCACCCACAAGTAGAAGCTGGTGAGCTGGTCCGGCGGCGGCTTGAGCGCGGCCAGCTCGCCGTGGCACAGCAGGGCGACGACCGCGAACGCCCCCAAATGCACGGCCGCCACCATCGCCATCGGCTGGTTCGCCCGCGTGAGCAGCACCACACACACGAAGCAGAGGGCCATCGGTGCGACGCGGCCGACGAACCTGCGGGCGGCGGGCGGCCACCTGCCGAAGGCGACGACGAATGTGAGCAGGTACAGGCCGAGCGGCACCACCCACAGGAGCGGCATGGGGGCGATGTCGGTGCTCAGGTGCGTGGTGACACTGAGGAGCAGCGACGACGGCAGCGCGGCCAAGAGGAGCCAGCGGAATCTGTTAGGGTGGGTCGCTCTCGCCGAGAGCGACTCGGGGGGTGAAACTGATGTGACAACCTCAGGGACTAGCCCTCGCTCCGACTCTCGGCGAGAGTCGGCCACCCTAACAGACACCCACCCGCACACCACCACCAGCCCGGCCGCCGTCGCGAACCCGACCGCCCAGAGCCACCGCTGATCGGCCAACGTGAGAGTCGATTCCACCAGTAGCGGGTACGCGATCAGCCCGCCGAAGCTGCCCAGGTTGGAGGCCGCGTACAGCGGGTACGGGTTGCCTCCGCCGCGGGCGAACAACGCCTGCAACAGCGGGGCCGTCACGCTGAGCGCCAGGAACGGCGCACCCACCGCCACCGCCAGCACCAACAGCAGATACCCCACCGGCGCTTCGGTGTCGGCCGGCAGCAGCGACTCGTTCGGCTTCAACAACCCGCCGACCAGCAGCACCGTGCCCGCCACCGCCAGCACCGCCGCGTGAACCAGCACCTGTTTGCCCACGCCGTGAACCTTCGTGGTGATCAGGTGGGCGGTCAGGTAGCCGAGCAGCAACACCGCCTGGAAGAACACGAGGCAGGTGTTCCACACGCCGGGCGTGCCGCCGGCGAGCGGCAGCAACTGCTTGCCGACGAGCGGTTGCACGGTGAACGTGAGCGCCGCCGACAGCAGCACGGCCAGGGCGAACAGCAGGCGAATCAAGAGGGCGACTCCGGGCGTACACTGTCGGTACGAATTGTTCCGCACGAAGGATCAGCGTATGACCACCACCCGCCTGCCGCTCCGTTCCGAGGTGCCCGCCGCACACACCTGGGATTTGTCGAGCCTGTTCCGCACCGACGCCGAGTGGGAAACCGCGTTCGTCGAATGGGAGAAGACGGTGGACGGGTACGCCAAGTTCCGCGGGAAACTGGGCGACGGGCCGGCGGTGGTGGCCGAGTGCCTGCGGTTCGACACCGCGTTCGACCGCGCCGGGGATCGCGCCGGCACCTATGCATTCCTGCGGGAAACGGAGGACGTGGCGAACGGCACCTACCAGGGGATGAAGGGCCGCTACCTGGGCGTGGCGGCGAAGGCGATGGAGGCGGCCAGCTACATCCGCCCGGAGTTGCTGGCCCTGCCGGAAGAGCAGTTGAACGGGTACATGTCGGCGCCCGAGTTGAGTGACTATCGACTGTCACTGAGCCGGCTGGCCCGGTACAAGCCGCACACCCTCGGCGAGAAGGAAGAACGGCTGCTGGCACTTCAGATGGAGACCGCCCAGACCGCCCGCGAGGCGTTCGGACAGCTCACGAACGCCGACATGAAGTTCGGCACCATCACGATCGGCGAGCAGACCGTCGAGCTGAGCCACGGCAGCTACTCCCGCTGCCTGGAGAACCCCGACCGCGAGGTGCGGAAGACCGCCTTCCACCAGTATTACGCCGAGTTCAAGGACCACGCGAACACGCTGGCCGCCACCCTGAGCGGGAGCGTGAAGCAGGACGTGTACGTGGCGAAGGTGCGGAACTACGCCAGCGCCCGCGAGGCGTCACTGTTCCCGGATCAGGTGCCTACGAGCGTGTACGACAACCTCATCACCGCGGTGCGGGCGAACTTGCCGAAGGTCCACAAGTATTACGAGGTGCGGCGACGGGCGATGAAGCTGCCGCAACTGCACTTCTACGACACCTACGTTCCCATCCTGACCGACTTCCGCCGTACCACCGAATGGGACGACGCCGTGGGCACGGTGGTCGAGTCGCTCGCCCCGCTCGGGCCGGGGTACATCGAGACGGTGACGAAGGGGCTGCAAGGCCGCTGGTGCGACCGCTACGAGAACAAGGGCAAGCGGAGCGGAGCGTTCAGCAGCGGGTGCTACGACTCGGACCCGTACATCCTGATGAACTACCAGCCGGACGTGCTCGACCACGTGTACACCCTGACCCACGAGGCCGGGCACAGCCTGCACACGCACTTCAGCAAGGGCCAGCCGTACCAGTACGCCAACTACACCATCTTCGTGGCGGAGGTGGCGAGCACGTTCAACGAGCAACTGCTGACGCGGCACTACATGAGCCGGGCGAAGAGCGACCAGGAGCGGGCGTACTTCCTGAACCGCGAGATCGACGGCATGCGGGGCACCATCGTGCGGCAGACGATGTTCGCCGAGTTCGAGACGCTGATTCACGCGATGGCCGAGCGGAACGACCCGCTGACGCTCGACGCCCTCCGCGCCGAGTACCGCAAGCTGCTGGAAGCGTACCTCGGGCCGGGCATGACCATCGACGATGAGTTGAGTTTGGAGTGCCTGCGGATCCCGCACTTCTACAACGCCTTCTACGTGTACAAGTACGCCACCGGGCTGGCCGCCGCGATCGCGCTGAGTAACCGCGTGGTGAACGGCGGCAAGGCGGAACTGGACGCGTACCTGGACTTCTTGAAGGGCGGGAGCAGCAAAGACCCGCTCGATTTGTTGCGGGACGCGGGCGTGGACATGGCGACGCCGGAGCCGGTGAACGCGGCACTCGCCCACTTCGGCAAGCTGGTGGACGAGCTGGACGAGCTGCTCCGTTAGCCCGCTTTGTTAGCCCGACGCGCGAGCGAGGGGCCAACGTCCTGTTAGCCCGACGCGCGAGCGAGGGGCCAACCAGTCGAGCGTGACGGGGAGAGCGTCGTCTCGCTCGACTGGCTGGCCCCTCGCTCGCGCGTCGGGCTAACAGGCAGATCACTTCCCGCTGTGTTTCGGCTTCTCCGCCGTGATGATCGCTTCGTCCAGCACCTTTACCATGTCGGCGATGGCGGTGTGCGCTTCGGCAGTTGGGGCGAACACCATCACATGCTGATTCCCCTTCGCCACGAGCACCACTTCCGGCATCGGTTTGGCGTAAACGGCCAAGACCCCCTTCGCCACCACCTCGGCCCCATTCGATTGCAGTTCATACGTCTTCCACGACCCCACCACCTTCCCCGACTTGGGAGCCGGCCCTTCGCTGCCCGTCGAACCTAACCCCGGTGCGACACCGGTGCCGGTGCCCGGCGTCTTCGGGCCGGAGGCCGGGGCTGGGAGTGTGTACCCGCCGGGGAGGCCGCCAGTCATGCCGGGGCCGCCCATTCCGCCGCCCATGCCGCTCATCCCCGGCATCCCCATACCCATCCCCATCGAACCCGGCTTCCGCCTGAACACCAGCACCACGCGGGTGCTCTTGCTGATGTCCTCGAACTCCGTGCCCTTCGGCGGGTCGGCCGGGTCCACGTCGAGCGGGCCGGTGTACTCCCACCCCTTCGCCGATTTGTCCTTCAGCAGCTTGGCCACGTCGGCCACGGTGTTCGGCTTGCCCACGAACAGGTGGTCGCTCGCCGGGGCCGAGGCAGGCCCGCCGCTCATGCCGCCGCCCGGCCCACCGCCTTCGGCACCCCCACCAAGTCCAGGCAGTCCGGGTAATCCGGGGCCACCCGGACCAACGCCCGGTAGGGCACCCGGGCCACCCACTCCCATTTCCGGCGGGGCGACACCCGGCCCACCGGGCACGCCCGGCGGGGCTTGCCCCTCCGCCTTCGACAGCAGCCCCAGGCCGCTCAGGGTCAACCCGCCGGCCACCAGCAGGCCGGCCGCCAACAGTTTCAGCTTGCTCACGCCCATCGTCGTGATCTCCGATGCGAGTTCGATCACCGCCGCCGACGGGACCACCCCGCCGGCCACCTTGTTCGCCAACACTTCCGGCACCGTCACTGCCGTACCCAGCGCCACCGCGCCGGCGGCCAGGCCGCGTCTCGCCAGCGCTGTCAGCAGCCGCTGGCGCGCGCGGGCCAGTTGCCCCGAGAGCGTGCCCGGCTTCAGCCCGAGTTGCTTCGCTGCGGCACCCGGCTCCACCCCTTCCAGGTCGCACAGCACGAACACCGCCCGCAGCGACGGCGGCAACCCCGACACCTCGGCGTGAACGGCCGCTTGCAGGTCGTTCCACATCGCCGCTGACACCGGGCTGTCACTCTCCGCCTTCGCCGTCGCCCGCTCGTGCTTGGTCCGCCGGGTGAAGCTGCGCTTCGCCTTCCCCGCGACCCGCACCGCCGCCGCGTGCAGCCAGCCGGCCAGCCGCTCCGGGGTGCGGATCTTGTTCGCCGACTGAGCGAGGGCCAGGAACGTGGCCTGGAATGCGTCCTCGGCGTCGGCGTGGTTGGGCACGCTCTGCCGGCACACCGCCCACACCATCGGCCCGTGCCGCTTCACCAGGAGGGCGAACGCGGCGTCGTCCCGCGACGCCACGAACCGCCGCAGCAGGTGCGTGTCGGCGTCCGCCTCGGCGGTGAGGCCGTCGGCGTGTCGCAGAACCAGTTGGAGCAGGTTGCGGTTCATTCCCGGTCCAGGGTACACGGGGGAGTACCCGGCCGGGCGGAAATGCTGCGCGGGAATCGAATGACCCGGAGAAAGCCCCCGTTCCGCACGGCATGCCGGGTCACGGATCAGGAGTTGTCCGCCCCTCGAGTGGTGCGAGGCGGACTGAGCTGGTCGGATCCCTGACGAAGAACGAGTACACCAGGACGAACCCCGAATAAAACGACACGAAGAAACACCAGTGACTCGCCGCGCAGTCGGTGAAAAGAAAGCTCACGGCAGCCCAGAACCAACCCCAGAACACGATCAGCACACTTTGCCAGAACGGCCGCCACCACAACAAGAACGGGGCACCGATCACCACCGCCCACAGGCCGAACGCCCAGGGCGAAAACACGGGCGGGTTCTGCGGCGCCCACCAGTTCAGATACCCCTGTGGCGTGACTTGCGTGGAGCCCGGATTGAGAATCCAACGTGCCGAGACGACCATCACCAGCCCGACGGCCATCAGCAAGAAGAACGGCAGGCGGCGGCCGCGAACGGGCACGACGAACGTCGAACCGAACAAGGTCCCCCAGGGTTGAGCCAGCAAGACGAGCGGGACCACACCGACCGTGAGGAAGCGGTTGAGCCAGCCGTCGGGCGTCGGGCCTTCCAGCCAGAGGACGCCCTCCAGCCACTGCATGGCCGTGACGCCCAACAGCGCGACCCCGCACCACTTGAGTCGCGGGTGGTTGCGTCGCAGCACATAGGCTGACACGCCGAAGGCGAACCCGCCCGCCAACAGACTTGATGTCGCGTTGTAACAGATGGGAACGACCTCCATAGGGGAGCGGGCCGAAGACGCATCAAGTCGCTACTGCTTCCCCGCCCTTGAGGTTGCTTCACCCGCTTTCCCGCGACCACGTCGGCCCGCTGCTCGGACCGTCCGCAGACTGATCTGATGCCATGGGTATCCCGGTGTGCGGTGGTGAGCTTCGTGAAACCCCGTCACGACCGGCACGCTCTGGTTGACCCAGTTGGCGAAGACGCCGTGCGGCAAGTACACCGTCAGGACCATGAAGATCAGCCAAGTCGTTTGGACGGGAAGCAGCCATCCGAAAAAGACGAGTTCCGGCCATGCCAGCAGAAGACCTCCGATGCCGGCGAGCGTCGTCCCGGCCAGCACACGCTCGGCCGGCGTGCACTTCGGGAGGATCGCGTAGTAACACAGGTTGCCGAACACCCAGCGGATGGGGAGGGCCCATCCCGGCGCGTACGCGAACCGCTCGAAGTCGTCGTGCTTGCCGGCACGGGCGTGGTGACTGAGGTGCGCGCGTCGGATGACAGTGTAAGGGGATGCCCAGGACCAAAAGTGAAACCCAGCCGACGGCCGAATTCACCCAACTGTTGCGGTGAGCCGTGTTGTGGACCGCATCATGACCACAGATCAAGATGTAGCAGTACAGTGGCGTGGCGAGAAGCCAGTGGGCCCACCAGGGCACCAGCCCAACCCAGTAACCGACCCACAGGCCGACGACGGCTGTCACGGTGGGGACAAACGTCCACGCCGTCAGGCCCAACCTCACGGGTGGCCTTCGTTGGAGAGGGTCGGGATTCGTCGAGCCAGAGAACGTAGCTGGAACACTTGGCGACCGGCCGTGGAGCGGATTGTCGAGCGACTTCCCGGCGTCGATCAGTCCGTCCGGGGGGAACACACCTCGCGGTGGGGGGACGCGGCCCGCGGGCTCACTTGACATCAATCGGTCCGGTTCGGCGGCGGAGGTCGTGTTAAGTCGGGTCAGTATCCACTTGCTCCCGAGCAAGTCAAGGACGTTTATTGTCTCCCAATGACAGCGTCTGGCCCCCAACCGTTGGGCCGTTTCCGTCCTCGTTTCGCTCCGATCTGATCGGGGACACCGACGCTACTTCCCCGGTTTCGCCTTCAGCAAGAACGCTTGCAACTCCTCCAGCTTGTCGGTGTTGATGAAGTCGCACCCGGCGGCCAGCAGCTCGGCCCACACCTCGGGCTTGTCCGGGGTCGCCCAGAACCACACCTTCCGCCCCTGGTCGTGCGCCTTCGACACCAGCCCCCGCAGCGTCTTCCGCTCGGTGTCGGGCATGTCGCCGGTGCCGTCCCATTTGAAATGGGTCTTCCAGGCGTCGCTCACCCACGGCACCAGCTCGGCCGACGGGTTGGCGTCCAGGTCTTTCGGCCGGCCATCAATGCCCGCGTGCCGCACGGCCGCCTTCCCCACCGTCTCGCGGTCGGTGTTCCCGCTCAGCACCACCGTCACCGCCTTCGCCTCCGTTTTGCCGTCCGTCGTCACCGTCAGGATGTCGGCGTACTCGTCCAGCACTTTCGACAGCGCGGCCCACGTCTCCTTGGCGTCAGTCTTCACGTCGATCATCAGATGAAACGCCGGGCCGTCGGCGAACACCCTCCCGCCGTTCCGCTTCACCCGCTCGCGGAGCGGGTCGAGGTAGAGGGATTGCAGGGTGCGGGCCGCCTTCAACCCGAACGGGGTGTGGGCGACGAGCAGCTTGCCGTCTCGCAGCCAGATGTCGGCTTCGACGCTGCAAAACCCGCACGCCAGGGCGTCGAACAGCGGGCGGGGGTGTTCGTAGTCGTTGTGCGCGTGGGCGGCGGGCAGCGGCACCGGGGGGGGCACGACAAGCGGCAGTGCGGCGACGAGCAGGGCGGGCAGGGCGAACATTTCAGTGAACCTCCACGGCGGGTTGGCCGAACTCGCTCAGTCGCGGCACCACGCCAAGCCCCGGTGCGGTACTCGCGCTCATGCGGCCGTTGACTCGCTTCGGGGCACCGTCGGCGATGGTCCGCGGGCCGTAGCTGTTGAAGTCGGTGCTGCTGAACTGGAACGCCGGCGGCGTGCTGGCGGCCAGATGCGCGATCGCCGCGGTCACGATGTCACCGCCCCAACTGTCTTCGAGCGTCATGGCGATGCCCAGGCTGACGCACAGGTCGCGGGCCTGCTTCGTCCGCGTCAGCCCGCCGAGCTTGCTGATCTTCAGGTTCACCACGTCCATCGCGGCGTCGGCGTGCCCCTTCACCAGCATGTCGATGCCGTCCACCACTTCGTCGAGTACGAACGGGTGGTCGGTGTTCCGCCGCACCGCCAGGCACTCGGCGTAGCTGTAGCACGGCTGCTCGATGTACACGTCCACGTCTCGCACGCCCCGCACCACCCGCATGGCTTCGTGTTGCAGCCAGCCGGTGTTGGCGTCGGCCACCAGCCGGTCGCCCGGTTGCAGCACGCCGGCCACGGCCTTGATGCGGGCGATGTCGGTATCCGGGTCGCCGCCGACCTTGAGCTGAAACTTGCGGTAGCCCTCGGCCCGGTAGCCGGCCACGTTCGCCGCCATCGCGTCGGGTTCGACTTGCGAAATGGCCCGGTACAGCACCACATCCTCCGCGTACCGCCCGCCGAGCAGCACGCACACCGGCAGCCCGGCCACCTTGCCGAGGATGTCCCAACAGGCCATATCGAGGGCCGACTTCACGTACGGGTGGCCCTTCAGGGCGGCATCCATGACGTGATTCAGCTTGAGCAACTGCGTGGGGTCTTCGCCGAGCAACTTGGGGGCGAGTTCCTTCAGCCCGGCCCGCACGCCGCTGGCATACGCCGGCAGGTACGCCGGCCCGAGCGGGCAGACCTCGCCGAACCCTTCGACGCCGGTGTCGGTGGTGACCCGCACGACGGTGCTGTCGAACACGGCGACGGACTTCCCGCCGGACCACTTGTAGCTCCCCTCGTGCAGGGGCAAATCGACCTGCCAGGCGGTGACGCCGGTGATGCGCATGAGCGGCTCCAGAGTGCGATGAGGAGATGGTACGGACCCGGCAAGCCGCGTGTTGCGTGCGACCACCCCACCCAGTAAGGTGACACGCACCTTCGGACCACCGGAGAATCGTTATGAGTCACTCCCTTCCCGTGTCGCGTCGGGTGTTCCTGACCGCGGCATCGGCCGCCGGTGTCGTCGCCGCCGGCCGCGGGGCCGAGCCGCCCGCCCCGAAAGTCGATGACAAAGCCATCGACGCCGCTGTCGCAGAGGCGATGAAGGTGTGGCCGGTGCCGGGTGTGTGCGTCGGGGTGGTTCGAGACGGCAAGGTGACTCACCTGAAAGGGTACGGCGTCCGCGACGTGGACACCAAGAAAGCGGTGACGGCCGACACCCTGTTCGGGATCGCCTCGTGTGGCAAAGCGTTCGCGGCGGCGACCGCGGCGGCGCTCGTGGACGACAAGAAAGTGGCCTGGGACGACCCCGTCCGCAAACACGTGCCGTGGTTCCGAATGGCCGACCCGCTGACCGAGCGGGAGATCACCCTCCGCGACTGCCTGTGCCACCGCACCGGGCTACACACCCGGCACGACCTGCTCTACTACCGAGCGGCGTGGAGCACGGAGGAGGTCGTCCGCCGGATCGCCCACCTGGAACTGGGCGTGCCGTTCCGCTCCGTCTTCCACTACTCCGGTATGAACTTCTGCATCGTCCCGGCCGTGCTGTCGGCAGCGGCCGGCAAGCCCTGGCACGAGTACGCCCGCGAACGGCTGCTCGGCAAGATTGGCATGGGCGGGGCTACGTTCACCAGGGCCGAGTGGGACAAGGCGGAAGACCGGGCCACAACCCACTTGCGGACACCGGAGGGCAAGGCGGTGGTCATCCCGGCGTGGACGCCGGCGGACGACCAAATCTGCGCCAACGGCCGGCTGCGGGCGAGCGGGAAGCAGATGTGCGAGTGGCTCCGCTTCCACCTGGCCGGCGGGGGGTACGACGGCAAGCGGGTCGTGTCCGAGGAGGGCCTGCGGGAGACGCACACCCCGCAGGTGGTGATCCCCCGCGACGGGTTCTGGGGCGACGCCTTGCCGAAGGCGGAGAGCGTGCAACTGAGCTACGCCATGGGGTGGATGGTCCGCGACTACCGCGGGCATGCGGTGCTGTCCCACGGCGGGCGGACCACCGGCTTCTCGGCCGAAATGGCACTAGTTCCGAAGGCCGGGGTGGGGGTGGTCATCCTCACCAACCTGGACGAGTGCTGGCTGCCGGAAGCCCTCCTGCACACGCTGCTCGACCGACTGCTCGGCCTGCCGGCGAAGGACTGGAACGACTACTATCACAAACTGGACGACAAGCTCACGAAGGCTGCCAAAGACGAGAAAGCCGAGCGGGCGAAGAAGCGGAAGCCTGACACCAAGCCGACCCTGCCGCTCGCCGACTACATCGGCACCTACACCGACTCGGCTTACGGCGAAGTGAAGGTGAGCGAGAAGACCGGCACGCTGTGGATGCACTGGAGTACGTTTGAGGGGGTGTTGAGGCACTTCCACTTCGACACGTTCACCGCCACCGGCGACGGCGGGGTGAACGTGTACAACGAGAACCCGCTCGACGGCGAGGAGGTGACGTTCGTGGTGGACGGCGAGGGGAAAGCCGGAGAACTGCTGTGGTACGGTCGGCGGTTCCAACGGAAGGTCGTGAAGAAGTGACCGAGACGGTGTTGGGGCGACCGGCGTCCGGCGTCACTCGCCCAGGCTCTTGAGCACGGTGCGGGTGTCGCGGACGCACCCGACCACCAGCCCCTTCAGTTGGTCCGGGAACGCCACCGCCCGCTCGGACACCACCAGCCGGCGGAGCATCTCGAACGCCGGATCGATGTCCAGGGCGAACGTGTCCAGGCCGCGGTGTTCGGTCAGGTGGTTGGCGACGGTGTCGGCCAGGCTCACCACCGCCGTGAGCGTGCGGAACTCGCTCTCGGCTTCCGGATTGTGGTGGTGCTGGATGGCCTTGCCGATGCGGGCGGGCAGGTTGTTCTTCACCGCGAACAGCAACCCCACGGCGCAGTGGTCGGTGCCGAATGCGGCGGTCTCGGCCGCCCGCACGTCCGGCCCGGCGTCGCTGCCGCCGGTCCACACCTCGGCGTACAGTTCCGGCGCGTGGACGCACATGACCACGCGGCCGATGTCGTGCAGCAGGCCGGCCGTGTACTCGTCCCCGCCGAGCGTCAGCCGCAGGTGGCGGGCGATCGCCGTGGCCAGCCCGCCGACGAACAGCGAGTGCCGCAGGACGTTCTCGCACGACACCTTCACCGCCGGCGTCATCTTCGCGTACAGGGTCTTCACCCCGGCCGCCGCCAGGATGTTCGCGCACCCCCGCAGGCCGATCCGGAACACCGCCTGTTGCACGTCCGTCACGCCGCTCCCGCCGTACACCACGCTGTTCGCCACCTTCAGGATGCCGGCGGCCAGCACCCCGTCGCGGCGGATGAGGGCGGCCATGTCGGCGAGGGTGGAGTCCGGGTCGTTCGCCAGGGCCATCGCCCGCACGGTCGTGTCCGACAGGTGCGGGAGCGCTTCCAGGTTGCCCAGGTTGGCGAACACGCCGCTCTTCGACGGCTTCTTCGGCGGCGGGGTGTCGGTCGTCTTCTTGGTGCGGGCGAAAAGGGCGAACGTCATGTTGCGGCCGTCCGGCGGGTCACGGAGGTGAGGGGTGCGTGAGTACCGTAGCACGTGAATCGGCGGCCGGAGGGGACGGTTTCGCCCCCAACGCGCCCGTCAGGGCCAGGGCGATTCAGGCCACGCCCAGAACAATCCGGTACGCCACGAACACCGTCATGCCGGACCGCTTCAGGAATGAGATGAGCCCTGCGATCGCCGCGTACCCGACCCCGACGACGTGAGGCACTTCACGGACCTCTCCCGACTCCTGACCGAAGCACAAGCCCCCACGTCCGAATACACCGCGATGGCGCGTGCGGTCCTCCGCTGACACCCCGTTGTCACCCGAACAGCGCCTTCAGCGGCGACCCCTCGGTCAGCGTCAGCGGGCGGCCGAGGCGGTCGGGCACCGTGCCGTCCGGGTCCACGCCCATCGCGTGGTACACCGTCGCCGTCAGATCGGCCGGGCTAGTCGGCTTCTCGGACGGCTCGCCGCCGATGCGGTCGCTCGCCCCGTACACCTGCCCGCCCTTGATCCCACCGCCCGCCAGCACCGCCGAGTAGCACCGCGCCCAGTGCTCACGGCCGGCGTTCGCCGGGTTGATCTTTGGTGATCGCCCGAACTCGCCCGCCCACAGCACCAGCGTGTCGTCGAGCATTCCGCGGTCGCTCAGGTCGTCGAGCAGTGCGGCGAACCCGGCATCGGCCGAGGGCATCAGGCGGGTCTTCAGTTGGCGGAAGTTGTCTCCGTGCGTGTCCCAGAAGTTTTGCCGGTCGTTCGGCCAGTTCACGCACACCAGCCGCACGCCCGCCTCCACCAGCCGGCGGGCCAGCAGGCAGCACTGGCCGTGCGTGGTGCGGCCGTAGCGGTCGCGGGCCTTCGGCGGCTCGTGGCTCAGGTCGAACGCCTTCTGCACCTCCGGCGCGGAGAGCAGGTTCATGGCCTTCTGCTGGGCCGACGAGTAGCCGGTGTCGGGCACGCGGCGGTCGAGCGCATGCAGTAGTGCGGCGCGGCCGTCGGCGCGGTCGGGTTGGACCCCCAGGCCGGCGAGTTTGAAGCCGGGCGCGTTCGGGTCGCCGCTCACCAGGAACGGGTCGAAGCCCGCGCCGAGCCAGCCGGCGTGCTGACCCGGAGCGACGCCGCCGGGGGCCGCCGGGTGCGAGACGGTCCACGGCAGACTGACGAACCCCGGCACGCCCGGCGGAAGTGGGTGCAGGTGGTCGAGCATCGACCCGACGTGCGGGGTGTCGTGGCGACTGGGCGGGTCGGCGTCGGAGTTCGGCTTCGGGGCGGGTCGGCCGGTCATCAGGTGGTGAACGCTGCTCAGGTGCGCCACGTCGGTGTGGGCCATCGACCGGATGACGGCCAGTTTGTCGGTGCGGGTGCTCAGCTTCGGGAAGTGTTCGCCGATCCGCAGGCCGGGCGTGGCGGTGGCGATGGTGCCGAACTCGCCGCGAACTTCGGCGGGTGCGTCGGGCTTCGGGTCCCAGGTGTCGAGGTGGCTCGGCCCGCCCCACATGAACAGCAGGATGACGGCCTTCGCCTTGCGGGGCGGGGCGGGGGTCGCCCCGAGGACGGACGACAGGCCGAGGCCGAGGACGCCGAGTGAGCCGGCGCGGACGAGGTCGCGGCGGGAGGGGAACGAGGGCATGAGTCAACCGGAGCGGGTGGCGGGCACTGACGCCCACCGGCGGGAGGTCCAAAGTGTAGCCCGCCGCCGCCCGCCACACAACCCGCCCGCACGGGATTCGCGGGCGAACGCTGGCCGGCGGCGGATGGTTCGCACCACCTCCCCCACCCTGTCTGCGAATCACCCGAAGTCGTGAGAACCACACCCCGAAATGCGAACCATCGACCGGCGATCTGCCGGCGAATTCATCACTTCACCGGCACCTTCGCCCCGGTCTGTTGGACCGGCTCGTCCGTGACCGACGGCAGCCCGCCGCGGCGGTACATGATGTGCCACTCCGTCTCGTCGCGGGTGCTGGTGGTCGTGGTGGTGATCTGCTTGTTGGTTGGCAGGATCGGGATGGCCGAATGCACGCCGAGTTCGTTCTGCGTGTCCGAGTGGTTGGTGGTCACCTGCCCGGTGACCACCTCTTTCTCCTCGACCACCTGATACCCCGTCCCGACGTGCTCCTTCATCAACTTCTCGGCCTTCTCCCGGTTCCAGCGGTTGTCGGACGGCAGGGCGATCACCCCGCCGTTGGCGTCCTTGTGGATGTACCGGGCCGTGCCACAACCAATCGCCAGCGCGCACGCGCCGGCGCACAGAATCCCCCACAGCTTCATCGCCTGACCCTCCCCCAGAGTCGCCCGTGGGGAATAGCGTGCGGGGAGCGGTGTGTCCAGACCCACGTCTCCGGAGGGTGCCCCTGGAGATTTTGGCACGGGGTTTCGGGTATGGTAGTTGCGGACCTGACACCCCCACCGGAGGGGCACGGATGCCGACGCTCACCCTCGAGTATTCCACGGACGCCGAACGCCTGATCCTGGAGCAGGCCGTCGCCTACGTCCGTAGCTTGAACCAACTCGCCCTCGACGCCCCGCACGGCACCGTCCTGGCCGCCTGCGAGCACCTCGCCCTGACCGACGGTCGCCAACTCCTCCGCCACTCCCTGGCCACCGCCCTCCAGAGCCGCGCCGACGCCACCGACGGCCAAAAAAAAGTCCCC
>JANNQE010000492.1:0-3401 GCA_031441625.1 Planctomycetia bacterium | reverse complement strand
CCCACCCTCAACCCGCCCGCCCCCCGGCCCACAACGTCCCGGCCGGGGGGGGGGTGGGGGTCTTCACTGTCCTGCGCCCCCGCGGCTGGTTGCCCCGCGGGTGCATTAACCCCCCCGGCCCACCCCGCCCCCGCCGTTCGCCAAGTCAGTGAACCTCCCACTCCCCCCGCCGTCCCTTCCAGTTGTCCGCCGGTCGGCGACCGTTTACAGTGTGGTAGCGGCGGGGTTGCCGCAGGAGACGACCTATTAGCGCATCGTTCGAATCCCAACGCGACGCCTTTTCCGTCACCCAGGAGCGGGCCGTTCTGGTGAGCGTGTCCCTTCCCGAACGCCCGTGGGTGAGCGACGACCCGTGCGACGAGATCCGCGGGCTGGTCGAGACGGCCGGGGCGAAGGTGGTCGGCGAACTCACCCAGAAGCGGCAGGACATTTCGCTCGGCACCTACCTCGGGTCGGGGAAGGTGGCCGAGTTGAAAGACCTGGTGGAAGGCACCGAGGCCGATGTCGTCTGCTTCGACAACGACCTGACGCCGGCTCAAGCTCGCAACCTGGAAACCGCCCTCGGGGTGAAGGTGCTCGACCGCTCCGAAGTGATCCTCGACATCTTCGCCGGCCGTGCCCGCACGCCCGAATCGCGGTTGCAGGTGGAGTTGGCGCAACTGGAATACAGCCTGCCGCGGCTGAAGAACATGTGGTCGCACTTGAGCCGGCAGGCGGGCGGGGGCATCGGGTTGCGGGGGCCGGGGGAGACGCAACTGGAAGTGGACCGCCGCATCGCCGACACCCGCATCCGCGACCTGAAGCGGAAGATCAGCGAGGTGCAGGCCCGCAAGGAACGCGAGGTGAAGAGCCGCGGTACGCAGTACACCGTCAGCATCGTCGGGTACACGAACGCCGGCAAGTCGCGGCTGATGAACGCCCTCACCGGGGCCGACGTGTACGTCGAGAACAAGCTGTTCAGCACGCTCGACACCCGCACCCGGCAGTGGCACCTGCGCGACTTCGGCAAGGTGCTCGTGTCCGACACCGTCGGGTTCATCCGCGATCTGCCGCACTACTTGGTCGCGTCGTTCAAGGCCACACTCGAAGAGGCCCGACAGGCGCGGCTGCTGTTGCACGTGGTGGACAGCAGCAACCCGCAGGCGGAGCAGCACATCGGGGCCGTGAACGCCGTGTTGAAAGAACTCGGCGTGTACGAGAAGCCGACCATCCTGGTGCTGAACAAGATCGACCGCGTGACGGACCGCGCCACACTGGAAGTGCTGCGGGCGCACCACCCGAACGCGGTGGCGATCAGCGGGCTGACCGGCGAGGGCGTGGACGAGTTGAAAGACGGGGTCATCAAGCTGCTGTCGAGTCACTTCATCCCGGTGGAGGTGACGCTCGACGCGGGCAACGGCAAGGTGCTGGCGTACCTGAACGCGCAGGCCGAGATCTTTCGCCAGGAGTACCGCGGCTCGCAGGTGCTGGTGCGGTGCTACATCGCCAAGGGGTTGCTGCACCACGTCGAACAGCCGGACGTGAGCGTGCGGCGGCTCGACCCGGACGGCGAAGCGAAGGCGGGGTGAGTGTTCCGCTCGCGCCACGAGCGGCGACACTCATCACACGGGCGGGTCGAACGGGCGGGTGAGGAAGTTGTTCAGCAGCACCTGGCCGAGCGGGGTGCCGATGCTCTCCGGGTGGAACTGCACGCCGTGAGTGGGGCGGTCGCGGTGCTGCACGCCCATGATGACGCCGTCGGCGGTATGCGCCGTCACCAGCAGGCACGGCGGAATGGACGACGGCTCGCCGACGAGCGAGTGATACCGCATCGCCTCGAACCGCCGCGGGAGCGCGCGGAACACCCCCTGGTCGGTGTGGTGGATGACACTGGTTTTGCCGTGCATCGGCTTCGCCGCCCGCACCACCCGCCCGCCGTAGGCGTGGATGATCCCCTGATGCCCCAGGCAGACGCCGAGAATCGGAATGCGGTCGCCCAACTCCAGGATGACGCGACTGCAAATGCCGAAGTACGCCGGGTCGTCGGGCGACCCCGGCCCCGGCGAGATGACGATGCGGTCCACGCCGAGGGCCAGAATGCCGGCCACGTCGATGGCGTCGTTCCGCACCACCAGCGGGTCGGCGTTCAGCACGCTCAGGTACTGGAACAGGTTGTAGGTGAACGAGTCGTAGTTATCGAGGATGAGCGTTTTCACCGCGCGTCCTCCGGGTGGGGCACCGCCGCCAGTGCGGCCACGATGGCCCGCACCTTCGTCACCGTCTCCTCGTACTCGCCCACCGGGTCGGAGTCGGCCACCACCGCCCCGCCGGCACTGAAGTGGGCCACCCCGTTCGCCACCACCAGCGTGCGGATGACGATGTTCAGGTCCAGCCGGCCGGAGTAGTCGAGATACCCGACCGATCCGGAGTAGATGCCCCGCTGCACCCCTTCCAGCCGGTCCATGATCTTCATCGCCTCGATCTTCGGCGCGCCGGTCATCGACCCGCCGGGGAAGCACGCCTTCACCATGTCCAGCCCGTCGAGGCCGTCGCACAGCTGCCCGCGGACGGTGGACACCATCTGAAACACGGTGGCGTACGGCTCGATGGCCATGAGTTCGGGCACGCTCACCGTGCCCGGCTGGCAGACGCGGCCGAGGTCGTTCCGCACCAGATCGACGATCATCATGTTCTCGGCGCGGTCCTTCTCGGACGCCTGCAACTCCCGCCGCAAGGCGTCATCTTCTTCGGGTGTCGCCCCCCGCGGGCGGGTGCCCTTGATCGGCCGGCTTTCCGCCACGCGGTCGGCGTCCAACTTCACGAACCGCTCGGGCGACGACGACACCACCTGCCCTTCGGGGTAGTCCAGGTAGCAGGCGAACGGGGCCGGGCTGCGCTGCCGCAGTTCCTGATACAGCCGCCACGGGTCGCCGCGGAAGGGTGCCCAGAGGCGGCGGGTGAGGCACACTTCAAATGCGTCGCCGGCGAAGATGTGGTCCTTGCACGCCTGCACCGCGGCGGCGTAGGTGGGGCCGTCTGCGGTGGTGGACACGTCCGGCGGGCGGGTGGGGCCGACGGCGAGCGGGGCGGGGGTGAACGCCTTCACGTCGGCCAGCCACTCGTCGCGGGTCCGCTCGGCGCGGCGTTTCGCTTCGTCGGCGTCTCGGCCGCGGCCGACCACCGACAGGTACGTCGTGCCCGTCTCGTGGTGGTGGGCAAGGAGCGTGTCGTACAGGGCGAAGTACACGTCGGGCAGGCCGAGGCGGTCAACGGAATCCGCGGGTAGCGGCTCGACGTAGTGGCGGGCTTCGTAAGCGAAGTAGCCCACTGCGCCGGCGAGGAAGGGGAGAGTGGGCGCTCCCGTTGAACACCCCTCCCCGTCGGGGAGGGGTCGCTGACCGAGCGGAGCGAGGGCGGCGGGG
>JANNQE010000491.1:0-3501 GCA_031441625.1 Planctomycetia bacterium | reverse complement strand
CCGAGAGCGGGTTCCGATCCCGCTCTCGGAGAGAGCGGGCCACCCTACTTGAGATTCACCGCCACGATCTCCTTCCCGTCCCGCAGGTACACGCGGTCGCCGACCACGGACGGCGGCGTCCACGCCCGGCCGGTGGCGTCGAACCCGCTTGCCTCCTTCACCCCCGTGTCGGTGAACCCGCAGCGGGCCAGCCTCCCCTTGCCGCTCAGGATCAGCGGCACGCCGCCCGCCAGCACCGCGTTCGCGTCCTTCCACTTCTTGTCCGTCCACAGCACCTCGCCGTCCTTCAGGCTCACCGCCACGAGCCCGTCGCCGGCCGCCCCGTACAGCGTGTCGCCGGCCGACACCCAGGTGCAGTAGAAGAACTGCGGGTCGGCCTTCCACGTCTCCTTCACCGCGAACGTCTGCCCGCCCTTCGTCACCTTCAGCAGCTTCATCCCCTTCATCCCCTGGCCGGAAATCACGATGCGGTCGTCGGGCAGCACCAGCGGGGAGGGCACGTTCGTCAGCCCTTCCAGCGGCAGCTTGAAGCTCCACAGTTCGCTCCCGTCCGCCGGCGAGTACCCGCTCAGCTTGTTGCGGCTCAGGTGGACGACCTGTTCCACCCCGCACAGTGTCACCACCTGCGGGGTGGCGCAGCTGGCCGCGTCGTCGCCCGTCCGCCACTTCTCGCTGCCGTCGGCCGGGTCGAGCGCCACGAGGGCCGGCCCCTTCTTCCCGCCGGTCGGGATCAGCACCAGTTGACCCAGTGGCACAGGGCTGCCGGCGAACCCGAACTCCGGCGAGACGGCGGCGAAGTCGGTAGTCAACTCCTTCTCCCACAGCACCTTGCCGATGGCGGCCTCCACCGCCGACACGCGCCCGGTGTACCCGACGGCGATCACCCGCCCGCCGGTCACGCACGGCGTGGCTTGCGGCCCGCTCTTGCCGCCCTTCACCGGCGTGTTGCCCTTCGGCAGCTTCTCCACCTCGTACTTGTGCTCCCACAGTGGCTTGCCGTCCTTCGGTTCGAGGGCGATCACCCGTTCGGTGCCCTTCGTCGGGTCGTCCTTGTCCCGCTCGCCGCTCATGGTGAACAATCGCGTGCCGTCGCCGACGACACCCGATTCGCCCAGCCCGATGGGGATTCGCCACGCCACGGCTTTGTCGGTGAGGGTGTCCGGCAGCTTGGCGGGGGTGGTGAAGTTGCCGGCCGGCCCGCCGAAGTGAGTCCAATCAGCGGCGAGCAACGGGGTGGAGGCGAGGAGGAGGAGCAGCAGCCGGGGGAGTCGGGGCATCGGGCACCGAGAGTAGAAGGAGTCCGGACTATTCGTATTCGCCCGCCGTCCGGATTCATTCAACTTCGGTCGAAGTTCTGCCGATGCGCAGCGTGGGTCGTGTTGCACGCCCCGCCGATTCGTCTACTATGATGCGTCTCCACACTCACCGCACCGGGGCACCGCCTCTGATGGGCAAACTCGTCGAACGCACCGCCACCTCGCCCGACGGCCACCCGTGGACGATCCAAGACGCCGCCGACACGTACAGCGTGCAGAACTGGGGGAAGGGGTACTTCGGCATCAACCCCGCGGGCCACGTGGTCGTCCACCCGACCAAAGACCCGGCCGCCCCCGCCATCGACGTGAAGCAGTTGATCGACCAACTCCAGCACCGCGGCATCCAGCTCCCCATCCTGCTGCGGTTCACCGACGTGCTGCGGCACCGCATCGGCGAGATGGCCGACGCCTTCGGCAAGGCGATCACCGAGTACGGGTACCAGAACAAGTACAGTTGCGTCTACCCGATCAAGGTGAACCAGCAGCGGCAGGTGGTGGAGGAGGTGCTGCACATCGGCAAGCAGTACGGGTTCGGCCTGGAGGCCGGCAGCAAGCCCGAACTGCTGGCCGTCCTGGCCATCACGAACGGCACCGACGTGCCCATCATCTGCAACGGGTTCAAGGACGACGAGTACATCAAGATGGTGGTGCTGGCGAAGAAGATCGGCAAGAACATCATCCCGGTGGTGGAGAAGCTGAGCGAGCTGGAGTTGATCGTCAAGCACGCCGAGGCGCTGGGCGTGCGGCAGCCGATCGGCGTGCGGGTGAAGCTGGCCACCCGCGGGGCCGGGCGGTGGCGGGGGAGCGCCGGCTACCGCAGCAAGTTCGGGCTGACGCTGACCGAGGTGCTGGAGGCGTTCGAATTCCTGAAGGCCCGCGGGCTGGGCGACTGCCTCCAGATGACGCACTTCCACATGGGCAGCCAGATCACGAACATCCGCAAGGTGAAAGAGGCGCTGAACGAGGCCGCCCGCATCTACGCCGAACTCGTGGGCCTCGGGGCGGAGTTGAAGATCATCGACGTGGGCGGCGGGCTGGGCGTAGACTACGACGGCAGCCAGACCGACTTCGAGAGCAGCATCAACTACACGCTGCAAGAGTACGCGAACGACGTGGTGTTCCGCATCAAGACGGTGTGCGACGAGGCCGGCGTGCCGCACCCGCACATCATCTCCGAGAGCGGGCGGGCGCTGGTGGCCTACCACAGCGTGCTCGTGTTCGACGTGCTCGGCACGAACAACTACGACAGTTGCACCGCCCCGGAGAGCATCCCGGCCGACAGCCCGCAACCGCTGCAAGACCTGTTCGCCATCCACCGCGACCTGACCAAGAAGAACTGCATCGAGAGTTACCACGACGCCGTTCAGGAGATGGAAGAGTGCCTCGGCACGTTCAACCTGGGCTACATGCCGCTGACGCAGCGGGCACAGGCCGAGCGGCTGTTCTTCGCCATCGGCCGCAAGCTGCAGAAGATCGTGAAGGAGCTGGACTACATTCCGGAGGAGTTGCAGGGGCTGGAGTCGCTGATGTCCGACACGTACTTCTGCAACTTCAGCTTGTTCCAGAGCATGCCCGACTCGTGGGCCATCAAGCAGTTGTTCCCGGTGATGCCGATTCACCGCCTGGGTGAGAACCCGACGCGGCGGGCGGTCCTCGGCGACATCACCTGTGACAGCGACGGCAAGATCGACCAGTTCATCGACCTGCGAGACGTGCGCAGCACGCTGGAACTGCACCCGTTCAAGGAAGGCGAGCAGTACTGCCTCGGCGTGTTCCTGCTCGGGGCGTACCAGGAGATACTCGGCGACCTGCACAACCTGTTCGGCGACACGAACGCCGTTCACGTACACCTCGAACCGGACGGCACGCCGAACGTGGACGTGGTGATTAAGGGCGACACCGTGACGGAGGTGCTGAACTACGTGCAGTACAGCGCCGAGAAGCTGACCGACCGCATCCGCAAGGACGTTGAGCGAGCGGTGAGGGCGGGCAAGCTGAGCCTCGCCGAGAGCCGCGCGTTCCTCACCTTCTACGAGAACGGGTTGGCCGGGTACACGTACCTCGAAGAGCCGTAATGTGGTCCGCTCGCGCCGCGAGCGGGGGGCGGGCCGAGCGGCGTGTGCCGCCGGGGTGGGGGGTGTAGCCGCTGGCCCACCGCGCGCACACCCACATCGGCGCCGAAATC
>JANNQE010000490.1:0-3011 GCA_031441625.1 Planctomycetia bacterium | reverse complement strand
CGCTCACCATTGTATTGACGTTGATGCTCGCGGTCGGGGGTAATGCCGCGCTGCTACAACCGACGGCCCCTCCGGGGCGACGGTACGTCAAATCCCCTCTTGCCCGGTCAGCTTCACGAACACTTCTTCCAGGCTGTCGGTGCGGTGCTTCTTGCGGATGGCGTCGAGCGTGCCGTCCTCCTCCACCCGCCCCTGGCAAATGATGACGGCCGAGTCGCACGTCATCTCCACTTCACTGAGGATGTGAGTGGACAGCAGCATCGTGTGCTCGCGGCCGAGTTCGCGGATCAGCTTGCGGGTCTCGCGGATCTGCGTCGGGTCGAGGCCGGCCGTCGGCTCGTCGAGGATGAGCACCGGCGGGTCGGCGAGCAGCGCGTCGGCCAGTCCGACCCGTTGACGGTAGCCTTTGCTGAGCGTGCCCACCAGTTGCGTCCGCACGTCCGTCAGCCAGCAGCGTTTCAGCACGTAGTCGATCCGCTTCCGTCGCACGCCCCACCCCAGATCCTTCAACCCGGCCCGGAACTTCAGGTACTCGATCACCCGCATTTCCGGGTAGAGCGGGCAACTCTCGGGCATGTACCCGATCTTCCGGCGGGCGGCGATGGGGTCGCGGAACACGTCGTGCCCGGCGATGCTCGCCTGCCCCCCGCTGGCCGTCAGGAAGCCGGCCAGGATTCGCATGGTGGTGCTCTTCCCGGCCCCGTTCGGGCCGAGGAAGCCGACCACGCGGCCCTTCGGCACCTCGAACGACACCCCACGCACCGCGGGGTACTCGCCGTAATACTTCACCAAGTTGTCGACGCGGATCATGGTCCGTTCCGGGCGGTCGTCGGGGCTGCACGTCGTGGAAGCATTACAACCGATAGGCACGGAATGCTGGCACGGCAAGGGGGCACCCGGCTGGTTACAAGTGTGGGTGAGGGTGTAATACCCGGCTTCGCTCGGTGTTCACCACACACTCACCGAGGCCACGCCATGTTCGCCGTTCCGCTGCTCGTGCTGTGTCTGACCGCCGACGTAGAACCGAAGACGCAGGAGTTCACCGTCGGCGATTTGAAGCGGGAAGCGGTGGTGTACGCCCCGGCGAAGCCGGGCAAGTCGGTGCCGGTGGTGTTCGTATTCCACGGGCACGGCGGCACGGCCAAGCACGCCGCCCGCACGATGGCCTTTCACACGCACTGGCCCGAAGCGGTGGTGATCTACCCGCAAGGAGTGCCGACGGTCGGCCAACTGACCGACCCGGAAGGGAAGAAGACCGGCTGGCAGGCGAAGGCAGGCGACACCGACGACCGCGACCTGAAGTTCTTCGACGCGATGCTGAAGTGGGCGAAGAAGGAACACCCGGTGGATGAGAAGCGGGTGTACTGCACCGGACACTCGAACGGCGGCGGGTTCACGTACCTGTTGTGGAAGGAGCGGGGCGAGGCGTTCGCGGCGGTGGCCCCGAGTGCGGCCGTCGCCCGGTACATCCCCGACCTGAAGGCGAAGCCGTGCCTGCACGTGGCCGGCGAGACCGACCCGCTGGTGAAGTACGAGTGGCAGAAGGCGGCGATGACGAGCGTGAAAAAGGTGAACGGGTGCGAGGAGACGGGCAAGGAATGGGACAAGGCCGGCAAGCTGGTGGGCACGGTGTACGAGTCGAAGGGGGGCACGCCGTTCGTGTCGCTCATCGGCCCCGGCGGGCACGAGTACCCGGCGGACGCGCCGAAGCTGATCGTCAAGTTCTTCAAGGAGAAGAAGTAGGATCGGTCCCCCTCTCCCCTGGGGGTGAGGGGAAGGATCGCATCCACTCCCCCTCACCCCTAACCCCTCTCCCCCAGGGGAGAGGGGGACAAGAATTACACCCGCGTCACCCACTCGCCGTCGAACACGGCGTCGTCCACCGGCGCGGGTGGCGCTTCCGAAATCGTCCACATGTTCCACCCGAGCCGCGGGCCGACGCCTTCGTCGGTGAACTGCACCTCCGGAACGGCGTCGGCCCGCAGCACCAGTTGCACGTCGAAGTCGTACTCCGCCCCGACGTAGGTGCGGGCGAGTTGCGTCACCAGGAAGATCGTCTTCCGCACCTTCTCCGGTGCCCGGTCGGGGAGCAACTCCAGGAACTGCGGGTACGACAGCGGGCCGAGCCGTACGCGGAACTTGGCCTGCAAGTCCCACACCCGCTCGCCGACGATGGCGTCCACGCCCAGCGTGCCCACCATCCCGAAGCACATCTGCCCGCCCTCGGCCACCGGCAGCCACTGCCCGTGGAACGGCTCCACTTCCACCGGCAGGCCGAAGTAGTCGGCCAGCATCAGCCGCAGGTTCGTCAGGTTGCGGGGGCGCTGGGCGAAGAAGCCGGCGTAGTGCAAGAGGCCCAAGTCGTCGATGCGGGCGAGCGTGTGCGGGTCGTCGCGGCCGGCGTGCGGGTCGGTGGTGCGAGACTCGCCCCAGCGGTACTCCCCTGGCCCTCCGCTGCCGCCGGTCTTCACCACCAGTCGCCCGCCCAGGCCCACCGACCCCAGCCCCATGACGCTCCGCACGGCGGTGGTGAACGCGTCCCCGTCGGGCCGGCGGGCGTCGCCCCGCTCGTACGAGCGGTAGAAGCGGTACTTCTCCCACGCGCGGTAGAAGAGTGACGTGAAGCGGTGGTTGAACTGGTCGAGCCAGTCGCGGAGCGACCGCCGCTCGGGGCCGCGGACGTCCCGCTGCGTGTCGAGCAGCAGTTGCGTGTAGTGCGTCGGCAGCACCCGGCTGGGGCCGTACAGCCCGAGGAAGGCGACTGTGAGCAGCGGG
This sequence comes from Planctomycetia bacterium, assembly GCA_031441625.1. GTDB lineage: Bacteria > Planctomycetota > Planctomycetia > Gemmatales > Gemmataceae > JALHQU01. Next base: position 236 of record JANNQE010000490.1, on the reverse strand, counting down.
ACGGTCCGCTCGTCGTCCGGCTCGGGCGGGAGCAGTTCGACCAACTGGCTGGGCGGGAAGGCGAGCGTGAGGTGCGGGCGGAAGCGGGCGATCTCCGCTTCGGGCGGTGCGTCGGTTCCGACCAGTTGGAGCTGTGGGCGGGCGGCCGACAGGACGCGAACAGCGGCGAAGAAGTCGAACTCGTATGGGGAGGCTAAGAGGTGGTCGTAGGCGGTGGGCATAATTTTGTCCCCCTC
>JANNQE010000489.1:0-6390 GCA_031441625.1 Planctomycetia bacterium | reverse complement strand
CCATGAACGCCCGGCACAGGTGTGCCGGGCGTTCGGCATTTCCAGGGCGACCCGCGGGCTGGGCGGCGTGCCGCGACTACTCGCCGTGGTGGGATAACCACTCCTCGCGGTCGGCCTCGATGTCGTCGGCGAACCGCTTGGCCGCGGTTCGCAGCCACCCGTCCGGCCGGCGGTCCAGGTCGGCGAGTACGGCCTCACTCGCGAGCGGCGTGCCCAAATGCACGTTGGCCACCTCCGCCCCCATCGCCGTCAGCAGCAGGTCCGTGTCCACGTCGGTGAGCAGGTCGAGTTCGATCTTGCTCGCCCGCGGGGCCAGCCGGCGGACCACCCACCCGCCCACTTGCCGGTAGAACGGATCGTGCGAGCGGATCGCGCTGGCGGCCGCAATCGCGGTGCGACAGGTCGCGGTCGTGCCCAGCCCCCACGCCGTGGCCGGCGGCGCGGTCGCCTTCGCCTCGCGGCACACCCACCCGCCCAGCCAATCGGCCAGGGCCACGAACCGCGGGCGGCCGAGACTGCCGACGCCGGCCTTCGGTCGCGGGCGGAGGGCCACTTCGGTCATCCCCGCCGGGCGGTCCACGGCGAGCACCGCCCGCGTGTCGTCCGGCAGGTCCGCCGCCGGCAACTTCAGCAGCTTCTTCATCTTGTCCCAGAACTCGCCCGGCTCGCGGTCGGCGGCCATCGCCATCGTCCGCAGTTCGGTGTGGTGCTCCTCCAGCACGAACGGCGTGCCCTTCGCCGTCAGCGTGTCGCGGTAGCCGGACAGGATCAGGTCGCACGCGGCACCGAGCTTCACATCGAGTTGCCCGCCGCGCTTGGCGAACCGCACGCTCGCCGCCAGCCGCACCAGGTCGTGCGTGTACGGCAGGTCGTCGCACTCGTCGAAGTCGTTCACCCCCCAGCAGAGCCGGCCGTCGGCGTCCCGCCACGTGCCGAAGTTCTCCAGGTGAATGTCGCCGACGGCCAGCACCGTCGGCGCTTCCGCATGGTCGCCCGCGTCGGCCGCCCACCTCTTCACCCACAGTGGGTAAGTCGCGCGGAAGAAGGCGAACGGGTCGTCGCGGTCGCTCATCAGCTTGTGCTTGTACGCCAGGTCGTCCGGCACGAGCGGGTGCGGGATGACCGCCTGAAGCCACGCTTCGTACTCGCGGGTGAACTCGACGGCGTTCATGATGACACTCGCGGCCGTGGCGGTGGGGGGAGTTGGTCCGAGGTGTTGTACGGGCAGTGACGGCACCCGCTCCCGCAGCAGTGGCCGCGGGCGAGCAGGTAGCGGGCGGTGAGCACCATCCGCCCGTTCTCGTAGTAGAAGTCCTGGCCCTCGACCCAAGTAGGTGGGGGTGGTGGCGGTTGCTGTGGCGTCGGACGATCCATGCCGGAAGTGTAAGATCATCTGTCGGCCCGATTCCACTGTTCATCAGCCATGCCCACCACCCTCCCCCGCTCGGCCGGCGTCTTGTTACACCCGAGTAGCCTGCCGGGGCCATTCGGCATCGGCGACCTCGGGCCGGAGGCTTACCGCTGGGTGGAGACGCTCGCCGCCGCGAAACAGGCGTGGTGGCAAATCCTGCCACTCGGCCCGACCGGATACGGCAACTCGCCGTACCAGGCGTTCAGCGCGTTCGCCGGCAACGTGAACCTGCTCAGCCCGGAGTTGCTCACGCGCGACGGCGTGCTGCCCGACGGCTTTTTCGCCAACACTTCGTTCCGTGCGGATCGGGTCGATTACAACACCGTCGCGCCGGCAAAGGCGGCGATGGTGCGGGAGGCGTGGAGCCGGTTCGGGTCGCGTCAGCACCACCTGCGCGGAGCGTTCGACGACTACCGCGAGCGGGAAAAAGCGTGGCTGCCGGAGTATGCACTGTTCATGGCGACGCGTGAGGCGTTCGGCGGAGCAGCGCTCCCCAGTTGGCCGACCGACATCCGCCGCCGCCAACCCGCGGCGCTCGCCGCACTCGGAACGACGCTGGCCGGCGAAGTCATGATCCACACGTTCGGGCAGTTCCTGTTCGACCGCCAGTGGGGAGAGTTGAAAGCGTTCGCCAACGGGAAGGGCGTGAAGGTGATCGGCGACGCCCCCATTTTCGTGTCCGGCGATTCGGCCGACGTGTGGGCACACCCGGAGCAGTTCTTGTTGAACGCCGACGGCGAGGCGAGCGTGGTGGCCGGTGTGCCGCCGGATTACTTCAGCGAAGACGGCCAACTGTGGGGCAACCCGCTGTACGACTGGGGTGCGATGGAGCGCGACGGCTACCGCTGGTGGGCGGCCCGGCTGCGTCGGCAACTGAGTCAGGTCGATCTGATCCGCCTCGATCACTTCCGCGGGTTCGCCGCCGCGTGGCACGTGAAGGCCGGGGCGACCACCGCGAAGATCGGCACCTGGGTGGACGGCCCGCGCGAAAAGCTGTTCCACAGGCTGAAAGCCGACCTGGGCACGCTGCCCATCATCGCCGAAGACCTGGGGCTGATTACCGACGACGTTCACGCCCTCCGTGAGGCGTTCGGCTTCCCCGGAATGCGGGTGCTCCAGTTCGCACTCGGCGGGCCTGAGAACCCGTACTGGCCGCACAACTACGAGCCGAACACGGTGGCGTACACCGGCACGCACGACAACGACACGACCGCCGGCTGGTGGGCGAACCTGTCGGACGCCGACCGCACGAAGGTGGGCGACTACCTCGGGCACACGGTGGGCGAACCGCACACGGACCTGATCCGAATGGCGTGGGCGAGCGTGGCGGTGGTGGCCGTCGCCCCGCTGCAAGACGTGCTCGGCCTGGGCGGGGAGGCGCGGATGAACGTGCCGGGCGTGGCCGCCGGCAACTGGGAGTGGCGGTTCCGCCCGGAGCAGTTCCGCGCGGGCGTGATCGAGCGACTGGCCGAGTGGACGGTGAAATACAACCGCGTGCCGCACAATCGATCGGAATAACTCCGTCGTCTGAGGATCAGGTGGGGTACGTGATCCCTCGTCGGAGGACGAACCATGCGAATCCGGGTTCAACTGCTCCTCGGTGTGACGCTCGTCGGCCTGCTCGGGTGCGGCGGTGCATCCCCGCAAGCATCGAAACCACAATTTGGGGAAGCGAACACCCGAGGCGACGCGGCCAAGGAACGCCTCCAGGACGGCGCGCCGCAGGCTCCACCGGGCGGCGGCAAGGGCGGGGAGCGGAAACCGGCGGCCGAACCCGAAACGATCAGCCGCAGGGTGATCTACTCGGCGACGGTGGAAGTGCAGGTGAAGAACGTCGATCAGGTGCGCGCCGAGGTGGACAAACTCACCGAGACTCACAAGGGCTACATCGCCAAGTCGGACGTCAGCGGCCTCGCCGGCACCCGCCGAACCGCCACGTGGACGCTGAAGATTCCGTCGGGCAGCTTCCGAGTGGTCATTGCCGGGTTGACCGAACTCGGCACGGTGACGAAGAACGCCTCCGACTCGCAGGACGTGACCGAAGAGTTCATCGACCTGGAGGGCCGCATCAAGAACCTGAAAGTGGAGGAGGAGACGCTGAACAAATTCTTGAAAGAGACGGTGAACAACGTGGACGGGTACATCAAGACGCGGGACCAGATCAAGAGCGTTCGGTTGGACATCGAGCGGGCGGAGGGCCGGCTCAAGTACCTCTCCACCATGACCACACTCTCCACCATACAGTTCACCGCCCGCGAAGAATCCACATACTCGCCCGACACCCCGCTCGCCGCCCCGACCTTCGGCGACCGGGTCGGGAACACCCTCGGCGGGTCGTGGGGCGGGTTGGTGTCGTTCGGCGAAGGGGTGGTGATCGTCCTCGTGGCGGTGTTGCCGTGGTCGCCGTTCATCATCCTCGGGGTGGTGGTTGGGTGGGTGATCTGGAAGCGCTCGTCGGCCCGAACACGGGCCGCACTGGAAGCACGTCGGAAAACGCGGAGTGCCACAGAAGCTGGGTGAGTGACACCCTGCGGTCTTGGTGCCGCCAAAGCTGTAGGGTGGTCAGCTCTCGCCGAGTGCCGGAATCGATGTCGCTCTCGGAGAGAGCGACCCACCCTACCGGCACCTACTTGCTCCGCGCAATCGCCGCGACTCGCACCCGCGCGCGTTCGGCGTGCTTGCTGGCGGGCGCGGCCACGATCACCTTCTCGAAGTAAGTAGTCGCCTCCTTTGATCGCCCCTTCGCCTCGAAGCCCTCAGCGATGGTGAAGTAGCCGGCCGCGAGTTTCTCGTCCAACTGCTCGGCGGCGCGGGCCAGCTTCACCGGGTCGGCCTTGATCGCGGCCAAAATGCCCACCGCCTCTTCGCCCGCCGGCGTGTTCGGGTGACTCACTGCCACCGCCTCCGCCCGCTCGAGCGCGTCCGCGATCCGCTCCGCCTTAAGCGCCGCCTTCACCTCGTCCAGGCTCACCTTCACCGCCTCGGCCGGCGGCTCCGCCTTCGGGTCGGGCTTCACGCGGACGGTCAGCACGGCGTCGTTGTTCGGCTTCGGCTTCTCCTTCTCGTCCGCCGCGGCGATCAGGTCGAACGATTTGGTCGCGTGTTCGCGGAACTGCTCCGGCGACACGTACCCGGCGAGGTACGCGAACACCTTGCCGTCGGTGCCGGCGATCACCGGTGTCGGGTAAATGGTCACCCGCATGGCGCGGGCGAACTCGGCGTCCTTGTTCGCGTCCACCTTCAGCAGCACCACCTTGCCGGCCAGCATCGCCAGCACGTCCTTGTCGGCGAACGTGGTGGCTTCCAGTTTGCGGCAGTACACGCACTGGTCGGTGCCCACCACCACGAGGATGGGCAGTTTCTTCTCCTCCGCCTCCTTGCGGGCACTCACGTAGTCCGTCCGCCACTGGACCGGGTCGGCCGCGAGTACACTCGTTCCCGTCGCCAGCACCAAGACGACGGACGCGGAGAGATTCCGCAGGAGGCGTGGGAGCATACGAATCCTCGGCGGCGGCCACGGGGCGCACGCGGGGGGACGGCGGGTCGCGTCCGTTCGGATCGGGGGCCGGGGGTCCGTGGCCGGGGTCACGCACGCGGGTGGGCCTTCCGGTACGCTTCGTTCAGCCGCTTGGCGGTCACGTGGGTGTACACCTGCGTGGTGGCCAGACTCTTGTGTCCGAGCAGTTCCTGCACGCCGCGGATGTCCGCGCCGTTGTCGAGCAAGTGGGTGGCGAAACTGTGCCGTAACGTGTGCGGGGTGGTGCGGGGGTCGAGTCCCGCACGCTTCAGGTGCTTCTCCATCAAGCGGCCGACGCTGCGCGTGGTCAGCCGCGTGCCGTTGCGGTTCAGGAACACGGCGTCGGTGATCCGGCTGGCACCCGACAGCACTTCAGGGCGGTCGGACATCCACGCCCGCAGTGCGGTTGTGGCGTGTTCGCCGATGAGCGCCAGCCGCTCCTTCTTCCCCTTCCCGCGGATGGTCAGGATGCCGTCGGCGAGTGCCACGTCGGGCAGGTTTAGCCCGACCAACTCCGACACTCGCAAGCCGGCCGAGTACAGCACTTCGAAGATCGCGCGGTCGCGGCGGCCGAGCCACGTGGCCCCGCCGGGCACGTCGAGCAGTCGCGCGACATCTTCGAGCGTGAGGAAGTGCGGCAGCTTCTTCTCCTGCCGCGGCCCCCGCAGGCCGACCGCCGGGTTCGTTTCGAGCGTGCCCTGGCGGCAGAGGAATTTGCCGAACGTCCGCACCGCGGCCAGCCTTCGGGCGACCGTCGATTTGGCGTACTTCTCCCCGTGGAGCCACGACACGAACGCCCGCAGGTGCCGCGTGTTCCAGTCTTCCGCGGGCAAGCTCTGCTGCTTGGTCAGGTCGCGGAGGAACTGAAGCGCCTGCGACAGGTCTTCCCGGTACGACTTCACCGTTTGGGGTGAAGCGTTCTTCTCGAGTCCGAGGTGTGCGAGGAAATCGGCGAGGGCCTGTTCGAGCGTCAAGTTCCGACCTCTTGGCCGTCACATCCTGGACGTGGGGGAGTCATCGGGCACCGGCTGCGGTTCACCCGCCTGCTTGCGGGCACGTTCGGTCAGCACGGCCGCGTCGAACCAGTTCAGAGTCACACCCGGGTCGGCGGCCTGGTCGCGGATGGCCGCGATGGTGTCGTCGCGGCTGTCGTCGTCGTACACGAACACGAAGCGTTCCACTCCCTTCACGAGTGCGAGCACGTTCAATTCGCGCATGTCCGTCGGCCTCCGAGCCGGTGATGCGTGAATCATCGGGCGGCCGGCGGGCGGGCCTGAGCGAAAAGGAGCGGAGGAAAGTGGCTGGGGGCGGGCGCGGGCCGGCACAATCGGAACGGGCGGACGAGTCGTGCAGGCGAGCCGGGAGCGTGAGCGACCGGGGGAAGCAAACACCCGTCGCTCACGCTCCCCGCGCGCCGGTTTTATACGGCGGCGGTATAATACCCACACATAAACGGGGTGTT
>JANNQE010000488.1:0-2095 GCA_031441625.1 Planctomycetia bacterium | reverse complement strand
GAACAGCCAGTTCTTGCGGCCGATTGCCAAAGGTCGCACCGCGCGTTCCGCGACGTTGTTGTCGATGGTGAACCTGGGATCGTCCAAGTACCGGCCGAGAGTCGGCCACTGGATGAGAGCATACGGCATGTAAACGGCCCCACGAACTGGCTGTTCGATGGCGCGGACGCTCGGCTGCCGAGAGCCCCGGAGCTGATGAGCCTGTGCGCGTCGGCGAAGCGGCACGCGTTAAACCCGTGGGCGTACCTCACCGACGTGTTGACGCAACTGGCCGCCAAACCGGCCGACGTGACGCATCTGTTGCCCGACGTGTGGGCCAAACAGCACCTCCCCGCCAGCCACTGAGTTCCCAACTCGTCTCGCCCGAACTCAACGCACACCCACGCCGATTCAATGGGCGCTTACCGTTCAACAGAAGCTGACCTGACTGATCTGCTCCCCGACGTGGACTCGCTCGCGGGCCGGTCCGGCCGCCGTGGCCGGTTGAAGCAACCGTGTCGAGCCGAGGCGGTCCTCGCCGCGGCCATGGAACCAGGTGCGAGGTCGCGCCCCGAACGACACGACCTCGCCGCCTGGCTCAATCGTCATTCAGGACCGTGCCGAGGCCGCGGCTCTTGGTGAAGAGCGAGTTGGTGCTGGTGCCGAACAGGTCCAGGTAGAACGTCTCGTTGGCCTCCTTCTTGCTGTCGCCCTTGACTTCGATCGTGATCGTCTTCGTCGTCTCGCCGGGCGCGAAGGTCACCGTGCCGGTCTTGCCGACGTAGTCGCTCGACGTGGCGGTGCCGTTCACGGTGCGAAAGGACATCGTCACCGCCTGGTCGTAGGCGGCCGAGAGCGTGACCGTGAACGTGAAGAGGGTCGTCTTCCCCTTTCTGCCCTCGGATTTGGTCACGTCGCCGATGCTGATGCGTGGCTCGTCGTCCGCGATGGTGCCCCCGCCTTGGCCATCGGTTATGAACGCGTTCAACCGGGCTGAACAGGTTGACGAAGAAGGTCTCGTTCGCCTCCGGCGAGCGGTCGCCCGTGATCTGGACCGTGATGGTCTTGCTGATCTCGCCGGGGGCGAAGGTCACGCCGCCGTTCGTCGCGGTGTAGTCGCCGGCCGTGGCGGTGTTGTTGCCGGTCGCGTAGGCGACGGTGACCGTCCCGGTGCTGGTTGCGGACAGGGTGACGGTGACGGTGACGGTGAAGGCGCCGGTGTTCCTCTCCGTAGCCGTCACGTCGTCGATCCGCAGCGACGGGGGTAGTGGAGGTGCCGGCCCGTCCCAGAAGCCGTCGTTGAGCAGTACCGAGACCGAGTTCGTCCAGTAGTCCGCTACCGCCATGACAGCGTCGAGGGAGACCCTGCGGACGTAGCCGCCACGTTTGACGCTGTCTTTACGCCGGGCGTTCTCAATGAGGATGCGGGGCATGGCTTCGGCCGCGGCACCGATGAAATGGTCGCTCCTCGCTGCCACGCGGCGGCGTGCTCCTTCAGATCCAGAAGCGTCTCGGCCAGATGCCAGCGTTTGTTGCGGTAATAACGCCGACAGGCGGGGAGGGCGCAGGATTCTTGAATGTCTGCCGTGTCCGCCATTACCGCAGCTCACGGGCCTTGGAAATGGAAGGGGCCTTCCAGCCGGATAAAGTCGCCGTAGGTTTTCGAGAACCCGAGACCGATCGTCAGGCCTGTGTCGATCCACAGATCCACATTGTTCACGCCCCTCGGGGTCGTAATGTGGATGTGGCTCCAGGAGCGTAGTGAATTCGTTTGAAGAGGATTAACAAAAACTGGCGCGCTGCCGGTAAAGAAGTGGGCCATCCTCCCGAATTGCCAGACCGAGATCGGCTTCTCGGTGGTAAACGGGTTCGGCGGCCCGTACAAGGTGGCGGAGATTGGCGGCAAGGATGGTAACCCGATACCACCTCCGATAGGTCCTACGTAGACGTAGACGCAGGCGAGGTTGTTGGTTGTGTCGGGTGCAATCGCCCTGATCCTGCGAACTCCAGCATGATTCCGGTGTTGGCGTGGTGAACGGTGCATGAACTTGGGCGTTGGCGCACAGGACTTGTCGCTGGACGCGGATTTCCGCAAACCCGTGGTACACCCGCCGCC
>JANNQE010000487.1:0-5764 GCA_031441625.1 Planctomycetia bacterium | reverse complement strand
CCCCCGTTGGGTAGTTGGTCGATGCACGCCGAGCGTACCCGCACCGCCGAAGCGTGTCAAACAGCCGTTCCCGGTGCGGTCGCGGTGTGGTACACGTAAGGAGTGCCTTGGAGGAATGACATGACCGCCGTTCTCACCCCGCCCGCCGTGAAGCTGCTCACGGCCGACGAGTTCGCGGAACAGTTCGCCGACCGCCGGTTCGAGTTGGTTCGCGGGGTACCGACATTCCCACCCGACGAAAGTCACTTGCGGGAGACCGCACCGAGACTGGTCATGGAAGTGCTGTCACCGTCAGAAAAGTGGATCGACGCATTTCGGCGAATGGCGGGCCACCTCAAGGCCGGGGTGCAAGCGGTGGTCATTCTCGACCCGACCTCGGCGACGGCGTCGGTGTACCGGCCGAACGCGGTGCCCGACACCTTCCGCCACGGCGACACGCCGACCGTGCCGGACGTGCTGCCGGGGTTCAGCGTGCCGGTAGCGAAGCTGTTCGAGTAGGCGTGTGGCGTTGCCCTACTTGCCCGAGGGAAGATCTCCGTACACCATCGGCAGTCTCGCCGGATCGATGAATGTGTTGACCGAAAAGTCTGTTGAGGTGATGTTCACTTCGCAATCGATTTTCCCCGCCTCGACCATCGCCAGCACCGTTCCAAATACCCGTTCGAAATCGCTCTTGGCGATCTCAATCTGAATCCCCTGCCAGCCTGCACGGCATCGGATCGGTTGCTCTGCTATTGCCTGGAGTTCCGGATGAAGATCGTCGGCCAGTTTGGAGTTTTTCCTCGCCGAGTACACTTGGTAAACGGCCGTGCCGACTGGCCCGCTGACACATCCGAGGGCAAGGAACAGCACCACCAGAATCAGCCAACGTGGTGTTCTTTTCCGCTCGACCACGGGCACCTCGTGCTGTGCTGGTGGGTCATGCCTTGAACCAACCGGCGGCTCGCCTCACGCATACCGCTTCACTTCGGCGTCGAACATGCCCTTCAGTTTCATCGCGGCGGCGTCGTAGGCCCCCTTGTCGGCCCAGGCGTTCCGCGGTTGCAGCACCTCGGAGGGCACGCCGGGGCAACTGGTCGGCACGCTCAGCCCGAACACCGGGTCGGGAGTGAACGGCACGTCCGCGAACCCGCCGGTCATCGCCGCCCGCAGCAGCGCCCGCGTCCAACTCAACTTCATCCGCGACCCCACGCCCACGCCCCCGCCGCTCCAGCCGGTGTTCACCAGGTACACCGGCACGTCGAACCGCTGCATCCGCTCCTTCAGCATGTTCCCGTACACCTTTGGCGGCAGCGGCATGAACGGCGCGCCGAAGCAGGTGCTGAACGTGGCCGCCGGCTCGGTGATGCCGGTCTCGGTGCCGGCCAGCTTCGCCGTGTACCCGCACAGGAACTGCTGCATCGCCTGATCGGGCGTCAGCCTTGCGATGGGCGGCAACACGCCGAACGCATCGCACGTGAGGAAGAAGATGGTTTTCGGGTGCCCGCCCATGCCGCTCGGCTCGTGCCCGGCGATGAAGTCCACCGGGTACGCCGCACGGGTGTTCTCGGTGAACGCGCTGCTGTCGAAGTCGGGCACCCGCGAAGCGGGATCAATCGGCACGTTCTCCAGCACGCACCCGAAGCGGATGGCGTCGTAGATCTGAGGCTCCTTCTCGCGGCTCAGCTTGATCGTCTTGGCGTAGCACCCGCCCTCGATGTTGAACACGCCGTCGTCGCCCCAGCCGTGCTCGTCGTCCCCGATCAGCCGGCGTTCCGGGTCGGCGCTCAGGGTCGTCTTGCCGGTGCCGCTCAGCCCGAAGAAGAGGGCCACGTCGCCGGCCGCGCCGACGTTCGCCGAGCAGTGCATGCTCAGCACGCCCGCCCGCGGCAGCAGGTAATTCAGGATGGTGAAGATGCTCTTCTTGATCTCGCCGGCGTAACTGGCCCCCGCGGCCACGATCAGCTTCTGCTCGAAGCTGATGGCCACGGCCACGTCGGACCGCACGTCGTCGCGGGCCGGGTCGGGGTGGAAGTCCGGGGCGTGCAGCACCGTCCATTCGGGGGTGAACGCTTCCAGTTCGCCGGGCGTCGGGCGGCGGAACATGCAGCGGGCGAACAGGCTGTGCCACGCCTTTTCGCTCACCACTCGCAGGGCTATCCGGTGCGCGGGGTCGGCCGCGGCGAAGCCGTCGAACACGAACAGTTCGCGGTTTTGCAGGTACGCGGTGGTCAGGTCGCGCAGGCGGGCGAACGTGGCCGGGGTCATTGGCGTGTTCACGCTGCCCCAGTTGACGTGCGGCTCTACCGACGGCTCCTTCACGATGAACTTGTCTTTGGGCGAACGGCCGGTGCGCGCTCCCGTGAACGCGGCGAACGCCCCCAGGCTGGTGAGCACGCCCTCTTCGCGCCGCACCGCGTGCTCCACCAGCCCGGCCGGGCTGAGCTGGTGGTGAACCGCTTTCGGGTTGGGGATGCCGAGCGAACGCAGGTCAACGGACATAAGGGCCTGCCGGGGTGGGGCCGAGACGCGGGAGCGGTGCGGGGATTATAGCGGTGGGCGGAAGTCGGCCGCCTTGTAGGTTGGGCTGTGCCCGACTCGGCCGCGTCGGGCACAGCCCGACCTACTTGGGCGGCACCGGCGGGGTTGGGGGCTTGTCTCCCAGTTCGGTCGCCCGCAGGGCGTCGGCCTCCGACCCGGCGAGGTCGTTCACCCACTCCCTCACGGTCGCCCGCAAACGAAACGCGCGGGCATTCTTCGGGTCGAGTTCGATCGCCCGGTTCAAGTCAGCGAGCGCCTGATCGTACTCCTTGAGTTCCAGCCGAGCCTCCCCGCGGAGTGTGTAGGTACCGGTCCAATCGGACCGCAGGCGGGCGGCGAAATCCAGATCGGCGACCGCCTCCCGGAAGCGGCCGGACTTGATGTTCACCGCGGCCCGGTTTCGCCGGTACTGCTCGTTGTTCGGCTCCTGTCCGACAAGCACGTCGAAGTCGTCCAGCGCCTCCCGATACCGCCCCTGACGCTCGTGCAACCAGCCCCGAAGTTGTCGCGGTCCTGCGGCCTCCGGATCCACCCGGAGGGCCTCCGTCCAGCTCCCCTCCGCCAGGTCAAGTCGCCCGGCGGAATGCGCTTCCTGACCTTCGCGGGTGAGCGTCGCCACTTGCTCTTCCCGCTCCTTCTGGTTGCGGATGCGGCTGGCAGCGTCTCGCACCTTCTGCATGGCTGGTAAGAGTATGCCGATGCCACACACCAGCAGGCAGCCGCCGAGCAGCACCCCGGTGGGGATGACGACGGCCCAGAACAGCCATGCCAGTGGCCCTTTCTTCTTCGGGGCTTGCGTGGTGCTGAGGGAGTTCGTGAGCGCGTCGGCGAACGCGGTCATGCTGTCGTAGCGGTCGGCCGGGTCGCGGGCGGTCGCCTTCGCCACGATGCGGGCCAGACGCTCGGGCACCTGCCGCCGCACCTTCCGCACCGGCGGCACGGCCTTCGTCTTCACCTGCTCCAGCACCTCGCGGTGGGTGCCGTCGAACGGCACGCGGCCGGTCAGCATCTCGAACAGGATGACGCCGAGCGCGAACACGTCCGTCCGCTCGCCGATGTTCGTCGCGTCGCCGGCCGCCTGCTCCGGGGCCATGTAGTGCGGCGTGCCGCTGATGACGCCCTCGGCCAGTCCCTCGCGGTCGGTCCGCACGGCCAGTCCGAAGTCGGTCACGACCGGCTCGTGGTCGGCGTTCAACAAAATGTTGGCCGGCTTCAGGTCGCGGTGAATCACCCCGCTGTCGTGCGCGTACTGCATGGCCTCCGCCACCGACCGCACCAGCCGGGCGGCGTAGGCCGGCGGGCACGGGCCGAGCCGTTTCAACTCGGCCGCCAGGTTCGGCCCCTGCACGAACGCCATCGTCAGGTACGGCACGCCGTCGCACACGTCGGCATCGAACACCGGGCAGATGCCGGCGTGGTGCAGGCGGGCGGCGGCGCGGGCTTCGGACAGGATGCGGGCGGCGGTGTCGGAGGTCGTCCGTCGGGCGAACTTGATGGCGATCTGTCGGTCGAGCTGGGTGTCGTGCGCGAGGTACACTTCTCCCATGCCGCCGTCGCCGAGCAGGTGAAGCGGCTTGTACCGCGTGAGGCCGGCCGGCCACGTGGCGACCGGGCCGGTGATGGGCGGGCCGAGGTGGGCGAGGGTGGCCGACGGGTCGACCGCGAACGTGCGGGTCTGGTCCGCATCGGCGGAGGGCGTCGTCGGCCGGTGGTTCGGGTCGTCGGGTTGCATGGGTTCACCCGGTCACTGCGTTCCCGGTTCCACCGGCCTCGATCACCGTCGGCATCGGCTCGTCGTCGAACGCCCCGTCGTCGCTCGTCACGATCTCCACCCCGGTGGACGTGATGGCCAGGGTGTGCTCGCAGTGCACGCTCGCCAGCCCGTCCTTCGTCACCACCGTCCAGTGGTCCCGCAGCACCACCACGTCGGCCGTGCCCATGTTCACCATCGGCTCGATGGCCAGCACCAGCCCCGGCTCCAGGCGGAAGTCCTGCTTGCGGGTCTCTTTCGTCACGTAGTTCGGCACCTGCGGGTTCTCGTGCATCGTCCGGCCGATGCCGTGCCCGACGTAGTTCGTCACCATGCGGAAGCCGGCCTTCTCGGCGTGCGTCTGCATCCGGCTGGCCACCTCGCTCCACCACTTCCGCCGCGGCAGCTCGTCGATGGCGATCTGCAACACCTCCTCGCCGCACTTCAGCAGCCGCAGTCGCTCGGGCCGCACGTTGCCGATGGGGAGAGTGATGGCGCGGTCGGCGCACCAGCCGTTCAGCCGGCAGGCGGTGTCGACTTTCAGCAGGTCGCCGTCCTTCAGCATGCGGTCGCCGGGGATGCCGTGGACCACCTGCTCGTTCACGCTCAGGCAGGTGCAGGCGGGGAACGGCACCTTGCCGGGGTATCCCTTAAATAAGGGAGTGGCGTTGTGCTGGGCGTAGAACGCTTCGACCGCCCGGTCGATGTCGATGGTCTTGGTGCCCGGCTTGGCCATGTCGCGGCAGATGCGGAGGGCGCGGGCGACCAGCTTGCCCGACTCCCGCATGAGGGCGATCTCGCGGGCGGACTTCAATTCCGGAGGGCGGTTGTTGTTGCGGTTGAACATGACGGACCGAAGCGAGGGCAGGAGCGCGAAAGGGGATTATAGCACGGGAGGCCAGGACACACTCCCCGAACTGTCGGGTTGACCACCTTCGCCGTGCCGGAGTAGCTTATTCGTGCCGCTCCCAGGAGGGTGACCATGAGACGGCGTCGGTTCGTGGTGCGGATGATCGTCGCCTACTCGCTCGCGGTGGCGACAGTGCTCACGCTCGCCGTGTTGAACCACCAGCAACTGCCACGGATGGAGAAAGCAACCCGGCTGACGACCGGCATGACGCGGGCCGGAGTGTACGCCGCGATGGGCGGGCCGCCAGGGGATTACCGTCGCCTGGTCCACTTTCCGGTGCCGCATAGCGGAGGTACTGACCTCGCTGATGCCTGGCTGTTCGACACCGAAACAGTGTACGTCATCTTCACTCCCGGTTTCACTCCTAGCGACGTGGTGCAGTGCATTTGGATCGCACACCGTCGCGGGAGTGGAACTCCCCGCAGGCACGTTTGGGACGATGTTGAAAAGTGGGTGACGAACCGCCGGCCGTGAACCGCTCAAACTTGTGATCGCCTTTCGTGTTGGTGGATTCCGCGACCCAGGGGGCTGCCCTTCGCCGCGAAGCGGCCGTCGTTCGTAGCCCAGGGCGGAAGCCCTGGGGA
>JANNQE010000486.1:0-7090 GCA_031441625.1 Planctomycetia bacterium | reverse complement strand
CGAGCGGCGGCCGTGAGGCCGCTGTTCTCCACACCAGTGGCCTCACGGCCGCCGCTCGCCAAGTCGTTCACTCCTTCTCCCCACCGCACTCCAGGAACCGCAACTGGCAGCACAGCAACCCGGCCGTGTGTTCGCACCGCAGCATCCCGTCGGTCGGAGAGCCGTGCGCCCCGCCGTCGAGGTATTTCGCCCGGAATTCCGGGGTGAAGTGCGCACCGTTCGTCGCCCCGAATTGGAGCGACCGCGCGAAGGTCATCCCGTCGCGGGCCGATTTGCGATACCTCGTGTACCGTGTGCCGTCGGGCACCTGCGTCGTCAGCGTGACGGCCGCACACAGCCCCTCCACCCCGCCGCACATGCGGGCGGTCGGCTCGTCGCCGGTGGCCGGTTTGAACGCCCCGACCCACCGCAGGTTGCGGGCGTCCGTCGCGGTGTACTGCCGGTCGCACAGCCAGTCGGCCATCTCGAAGGCGAACTCGTTGGCGTCCTTCGCCTTCACGCGCAGGGCGTAGTCGCACACGGCCGGCAGCAGACTGCCGCACAACTCAGGCGTGGGACTCGCCTTGAACACCTCGCGGTAGAACTTCACCCCGCGGGCCAGCGCGTCACGCTTCCACGCTTCCGTGTTCACGCGGTCGCTCGCCATGACCGCTTGCAGGCACAGGCCGGGGTACACGTTCATGCCGTCCGGGTCGGCCTTCGTCGGGCTGCCTTCGCCCTCGGTGAAATGCACCGACCCGTCGCTCCGTAGGCGGGTGTACAGGAACTTGCACAGCTTGTCGGCTTCGGCCACCAGCTTGGCGTCGGGCGTCGGCAGGTCGTAAATGGCCGTGGCCAGCACCGCGGCGAACCCGACCTTATTCCCGCGATCCGCGGCGAACGCCGGCACCCGCATCGTCGGGTCGGTGGTGTCGGGCTTGGTGAGCGTGAGGAGCGTGAGACAGGCTTGCGATGCGGCGGCGGTCGCCTTCTCGTCGCCGGTGAACTTGGCCGCGCGGGCCAGGGCGAGCGCCGCACACGCCTGGGCGAAGTCGGACCCTTGGAGTTCCCGCCCGAGCGCCGGGTCGACGCCGGCCATGAACCGCCCGTCCGACTTGCTCATCCGCGTCAGCCAGTGGGCCGCTTCGCGGGCCGACTCGACGGCGGCCATCGTTTCGACCGGGTAGCCGGGCGTCTTGAAGCGGTCGGCCGGGGCCACCCGCGGGGAGACGGCGGCGACCGGCACGACCGGCTCGTGCGGCTTGCCGGTGACGGACGGCGGGAGCAGGCCGGGCGGTTTCGGTGCTGGTACGGTGGGCGGCGTTTGGGCGAGGGCGAACCCGGCCAACGCGAGACCGCAAACGGTGAAGATGCGACGGCGCACGCTCGGCCTCCTTGCCACGCGGAACGGTGAGTGCCGGCAGTTGAGCGGATTCGGACGAATTGTGCAAGTGGAACTGTTGGGTCGAACAGAGCGGCACGCAGAAGACGCGGAAGACCGCGGATCAGAGCGGAGAGGAATTCCGAGTGGGAGCGGCTGTCCATTCCTCTTTGAATTCTGCCTTTCTCTGCGTTCATCCGCGTTGATCTGCGTCCTCCGCGTGCCCTCCTGTTCGGCCCCTCCTACTGAAACGCCCCGTGCTGGCGGCGGCGATCCGCCGTGTACTCCTCGGCCGTGCCGCGCGCGATGATTTCGTACAGCGTCGCCTGCTTGTCGCCGTACTTCCGCAAAATGCGCCCGAGCCGCTGCACGTTCTCCTTCACACTGCCGCTGCCGCTCAGCACCACGCCCACGCTCGCCGCCGGCACGTCCACGCCCTCGTTCAGCACCTGACACGACACGATCACCGCGTACTCCCCGCTGTGGAACTTCTCCAGGATCACCTTCCGCTCCTTCGCCTTCGTCTGGTTGGTGATGGCCGGCACGAGGTACTGGCGGGCGATCTGGTACACGGTGGCGTTGTCGGCGGTGAAGATGATGCTCCGCTCGCCGGCGTGCCGCTTCAGGATGTCGTCGAGTGCTTTGAACTTCCCGCTCGCCTGCCGCTCGATCCGCTTCTGCTCGCGGTGCGCGCGGAGGGCGTCCCACCCGTCGGGCGTTTTGCTCGCCTCGAAGATGAACTTCTGCCAGCCGTTCGGCCCGCTGATACTGATGCCGTGGTCGGCGATCCACGTGCGGTAGTGCTCGCGGTTGCGGCGGTACGCTTCCTCCTCATCGGGTGTGAGATCGACGTACACCATCTTCGCGGTGTACTCGGCCAGGTACTCGCCGGACAACTCCTGAATCTCGCGGCGGTACACGATCGGCCCGATCAACTCCGGCAGCAGCGCCTCGGCCCCGTCGGCGCGATCCGGGGTCGCCGTCAGGCCCAGCCGGTACGGGGCGAGGCTGCCGATGGCCGACTCCTGGAACGTGCTGCCGGGCAGGTGGTGCGCCTCGTCGAACACCATCATGCCGAACTTGTGCGCGTACCGTTCCAGGTGGATGAACGCCGAGTTGTAGGTGGTGACGGTGATCGGCTGGAAGTCGTAATCCCCGCCGCCGACTTGCCCGACCGACACGCCGAACATCTTTTCCAGGTCGAGGCACCACTGGGTCATGAGGACGATGGTGGGCACGATGATGAGCGTCGGGCGGCCGGCCTTCTCGATGGCCAGGGCCGCGGCGAAGCTCTTGCCGGTGCCGGTGGGCAGCACCACCACCCCGCGAGCGCCGCCCTTCCACCACGCGGCCACCGCCTCCGCCTGGTGCGGGAACGGCACGCGGTCGGTGGTGATTTTCCACCCGGTCGGCTTGTTGTCCCACCCGCGAGCGGCGTCGGTGTACGCGATCTTGTTCCGCACCAGGTATTCGACCAGCCCGCGGTAGTGCCGACCTTGCGCGCGGTGGGTGAGGGTGCGGGGGTCGTACCGCACGCCGGGCAGGGTGGCGTGGTCGAACCCCGCCGGCCCGCCGGCCACCAGCACCGTACCGCGGTCGTAGCTCAACTCGAAGGGGGTGACGTCGTCGCTCATGGGGGGATTATGGCCGCCATGTCCAGAGTGGGATAGGTCTTTGTCGTCGCCGCGAGCTTGCGAGCGTGCCGGGGGACGCACTCGCGGCAAACCATTCAAGGGGTCGTGCCTGATTCAGTTGGTTCGGTCTCCTCCGTTGAATCCCAGCAAGTGATGGTAAACACCAAGCCCAGTGCCGAAATCCGAGCCAACTCTTCGGGACCGAACTCCATGTTGCACTGATCCCAATAGCGGACATCCAGGTGGATTTTGCACAAAGTCGCCCCGGCTTGTCGGAGTGCAGGGAGATGGCGTTCCACCGTTTCCGTCAACCATAACAACCGTCGATCTGGCTCAATGTCAGGCGGAACTTCGAGGAACGCTGCTCCGAACGGTCGGGGCTGTCCCGCGTATCGGCCTCGTTGTGGAATCATTCCCACTTCGTCGTTTTGGGATAACGTGAGGCCTGTCACCACTTCGGCATGGTGAGGCGAGAACCGCTCACCCCACAGCGTCAAGACCGGAAGCATCTGGATCACGCAGCACCTTAGCTGTTTCTCTGGACGTATGACTTCCAACCGTGGCGATCATACCCCAACTCTCGACCTACTTCTTCCCGAACCGCATCATCCCCCGCACCATCTGCATCAGCCCCCGCCAGCGGGTGCCCAGCGTGCGGCCGTGAGCCATGACTAGCATCCCGCCGGTGATGTCGGCGACGGCGGGGTTGGCGTCGAGCGCCGCGTCGATGTGTGGGCGGAAGGTGCCGCCCCGCACGCTCACCACCTGCGGGGTGGTCATCCCCAGCAGCCCCTCGTCGCCCTGCGTACTCCCCCACCCGCTCGCCCCGCGCCCGCCGAACGGCGTGCCCGGGTGCCCGGCCGGGGCGATGGTGTCGTTCACCATCACCGCCCCGACCCCCAGCCGGGTGGCCAGTTCCTCCGCGGCGGCGGTGTCGCGGGTGAACACGGCGGCGGTCAGCCGGAACGGGCTTTCGGCGGTCAGGGCGAGGGCTTCGTCGAGCGTGTCGAACGGCAGGACGGCGAGTCGCGGGGTGAAGGTCGATTCGCGGCGGGAGGGGTGGTCGGGGGGAGGGTTCAGGATCAGGCCCGTGTCCGCGATCGCCTTCGTCTCGCGGCTCACCAGTTCAACAAACTTCTCCCACGCCCCGCGCTGCACGAACACCCGGCGGGCGGCCATGCACGTCCGCCCCTGGTTGGTGGTGGCACTGTACCACGCCGCCCGCGCCGCCAGCTCCAGGTTCGCGTCGGCCATCACGATCACCGCATCGCACCCGCTCAGTTCCAGCGTCGAGGGGATCAGCCGTTCGCCCAGCCGCTTCGCCAAGTGCCGGCCCACGGGTTCGGAGCCGGTGAAGTGGACGAAGTCCACGTCCGCCTCGGCCAGCAGCGGCCCGGCCTCGCGTGTGGCGGGCAGTACGGCGAAGCACGCCGGCGGGAACCCGGCGTCCCGCACCAGTTCGGCGAACACCACGGCGAACCGCGGGGCGACTTCGCTCGGCTTCCACAGCACCGCGTTCCCGGCGACCAACGCGGGCAGCACCGTCACGGCATTCAGGAAGAGCGGGTAGTTCCAGGTGCCGATCACGCCCACCACCCCCCACGGGCGGCGGTGGACCACGTCGCGGCAGCCCATCAGCCAGAGCGGCCGGCCGCCCGCCCGCCGGGGCTTCAGGATTCGCGCGGCGAACTTCTCCAGGTAGCGGGCGGCGTCGGCGGCCGGCAGCACCTCGGTGGAAATCACCTCGTCGGGCGTGCGGGCGATGTCGGCCCGGATCGCCTCAACGAGGGCGTCCCGCCGGTCCACCAGAAGGCGGCGGAACTCGCCCACCGGCCGCAGGCGTTCCCGCACGGACAGGTTCGCCCAGGCGAGTTGTGCGGCGCAGGCGGCGGTGGTTTCGGCGTGAAAGGGTGTCGTCATGAGAGTATGGTAGCGGTTCAGAGACCTCACCCCCGGCCCCCTCTCCGAGTCGCCGCCATGCGCTCCCTCCTCGTCCTCCTCCTGTTCCCCTTACTGGCTGTCGCCGCGCCGCCGAACGTCGTCTTCATCGTCGGCGACGACCAGGCGTGGACCGACTACGGGTTCATGGGCCACCCGCACATCCAGACCCCGCACCTGGACAAGCTGGCCGGCGAGAGCCTGCGGTTCGACCGCGGGTATGTGCCCACCAGCCTGTGCCGGGCGAGCCTCGCCACCATGATTACCGGCCTCTACCCGCACCAGCACAAAATGACGTCGAACGACCCGCCGATTCCCACCGGCGTGAAGCCGGCCGACGCGATGAAGAACGACAAGTACCTGGCCGACCGCAAGGCGATGGTGGAGCTGTTCGAGAAGTCGCCGAACCTGCCGAAGCTGCTCGGCGAGAAGGGGTACGGCAGCCTACAAGCGGGCAAGTGGTGGGAGGGCAACGCCTGCCGGTGCGGCGGCTTCACCGAAGGCATGACGCACGGCGACACGGCCAAGGGCGGGCGGCACGGCGACGACGGACTGGCCGTCGGGCGTCAGGGACTGAAGGGCGTGACCGACTTCATGGACACCGCGAAGAAGGACGGCAAGCCGTTCTTCGTCTGGTACGCGCCGATGATGCCGCACCAGCCGCACAACCCGCCGGAGCGGCTCTTCAAGAAGTACGTCGGCAAGACCGACTCCGAGTTCGTCGCCAAGTATTGGGCCATGTGCGAGTGGTTCGACGAGACCGTCGGCGAGGTGCTGGGCCACCTGGACAAGCAGAAGTTGAACGAGAACACGGTGGTGTTCTACCTGCACGACAACGGCTGGATTCAGGAGCCGAAGAAGAACCAGTACGCGGCCAAGTCGAAGCGGTCGCCCTACGACGGCGGGGTGCGGACGCCGATCCTCGTCCGTTGGCCGGGCGTGGTGAAGCCGGGCAAGTCCGACGCCCTGGCCGAGTCCATCGACCTCGTGCCGACCGCTCTCATCGCCGCCGGGTTGAAGCCGACCGCCGACATGCCGGGCGTGAACCTGCTCGACGCGAAAGCCGTTGGCAATCGCACCGCCTTGTTCGGCGAAATCTTCGAGCACAACGCCGTGGACATTGCGAAGCCTTCCGCCAACCTGCAATACCGCTGGGTGATCGACGGGCACACCAAACTGATCCTGCCGAACCCCGCCCGCCTGCCCGACGCCAAGCCCGAGCTGTACGACCTGAAAGCCGACCCGAAGGAGGAAACGAACCTCGCCGACAAGCGGCCCGACGACGTCACCCGCCTGACGAAGAAGCTGAACGACTGGTGGCCGGCGAAGTGAACTCCCCCTCTCCCCTGGGAGAGGGGGCCGGGGGGCGAGGTTCTCTCACGGTTGTGCGGGCCGGCCGGGTCGTTCCGGCCCCCCCCGCGGGAACGATCCGCTTGACGAACCGCCCGTCCCACGACACGCTATACACCTACCTCCCGTCCGGAGCCTGCCATGCGGTTCTCTCGTCTCGTGTCGGCGTGCGGGCTGTCCGCGTGGCTGGCGGTGGCCGCCGTCGCCCAGGAGCCGAAGCCGGCCGACCCGCCGCCGGTGAAGGCCGCCAACGCCGTGCCCGGCACCTTCCGCGCGTTCATCGTGGTCGACCAGCGGACCGACCCGAAAGACCCGAAGGGCAAGCGGAACGTGGCCGGGTTCGAGCACGACCTGATCGTGGCGAACGAACTGAACCCGACGGTGGCCGTGTTCTGCCGGTCGGCCAAGCCGGACGACTCCACGGCCAAAGTGGTGGGCAAGCTGAACGAACTCGCCACCGCGTACAAGACCATCGACTTCGGCGCGTACCTGTTCTTCCCGGTCCTGGACAAGGTGTACGCCGACGACGCCAAGGCGAAGGCGACGGCCGACGAGTTGCAGAAGTGGGGCGAGGGGGCGAAGGCCGGTGCGGTGGTCATCGGCCTGAGCGAGAAGGAATCGCCGCAGACGAAGGCGTGGACCCTGCCCGACACCGGCGTGGTGGTCGTGTTCTACCACCGGCTGAAGGTGGTGAAGCGGTGGGACCTGCCGGCGGACGGGTTGACCGACGAGGCGCTGGCGGCGCTGACGGCCGAAGTGACGAAGGAGTTGAAGAAGTAACGTGATGGCTGGAACCGGGAACGCAGTG
>JANNQE010000485.1:0-39592 GCA_031441625.1 Planctomycetia bacterium | reverse complement strand
GCCGCCCGGCAGGCGGCACCTACCCGATCACTTGCCGGCGGTGAACTCGCGGAGCACGACCGGCGTGCCCCCCTTGTGTTGCAACTTCACCAGCCCGATGCCGTCGGCGTACCACAGGGTCGTCTCGTCGCCGTCGGAGCGGAGGTTGCGGCTGACGATGGGCTGGGCCGTGTACTCGCCGGCGGGTGTTTTCACCGCCTCCGGTTTGCCCACCGTGCGGGTGTACTTGTACGTGTTCCGCGCGCCGCCGAAGGTGTACTCGCTCGTCCACTCGTCGCCGGCCGACATCTTCGCCTCGAACAGCTTGTGCGGCGGGTCGAACGCGAAGCTGTCTTGCTTGGTGCGGAACACCCCGGTGGAGTCCTTCTTGAACTCCCATAGTTGCGAGGTGTCGCCCTCCTTCCAGGTGACGGTGAACTCGGTCACGCCGTCTTTGGTCGCGCTGGCCGTCACCTCGCGGGTGTGCTCGTTGGTGCCGTCGTCGTGCCCGTACACCCACTTGGTGCCGACGGTGGCGGGGTAGTAGTCGGGCGCTTTGAGCTTCTTCGGCACCGGGGCGGCGACGGCGACGGCGGTGCAAACCAGCAGAACGAACGACGGGGCGGCGGTCCTCATCGGCGATCCTCGCAGTGGGCTTGGGTCCAGCATACCCGACCGCCCGCCGCACGGGAACCACGATCCGCGGCGGATGCGCGGCGGGGTGGGAGTCGCGTGCCGTGTCGTCGCCGCGTGTTCGCGCGCCTCCGACGCTCGCAAGCTCGCGGTGACGACGGGAGTCTGCGCAAGTCGCCCACCTCCGCGTGTCTCGACATCAGACGGGCCAACCCAGACCCGCCTCCCCAAGAACGGACACTCACCATGAACACCCTCCGCCGCCTCGCCCTCGCCGCCCGCGGGAATCAACCGGTCGTCGTCGTCGGCCCCTTCGGTCGGATGAGCAGCACCAGCCCCACCGACACGACCGCGACGCCGGCGAGCGACGTGAACGTGACCCAGATCGGCACCTGGTTCTGCGAGAGCGCGCCGAACCCCACGTCGGCCAGCCCGCCGACGCTGATGCTCACCAGGTTCATCAGCCCGTACCCGGTCGCCCGCAGGTTCGGTTTGACCAACTGCGAGAGGATGGGCATGTTGTTCCCGTCGAAGAACCCCCAGCCGATGCCGAACAGCGCGAGGAACGCCACCGCCACCCACACGTTCGGGGCGATGCCCACGCCGGCGATGGCCGGCACCATCAGCCCCGTGCCGATGGCGCTGACGTACACCCGCCCGCGGGGTGTCCGCCGCACCCACCCGTCGGCCAGCCACCCGCCGGCCATCACGCCGAACACGGCCGGCAGTTGCCACGACACCGTCGCCGCGACGCCCGCCCACCCCTGCGTGAGCGCGAACTCTTTTTTCAACACGGCCGGCATCCAGTCCCGCACCACCCACCCGGCGATGGCGGGCAGCGTGAAGTACAGCACCAGCAGGATGAACGACACGTTGGTGAACAGGTCGAGCAGGTCGCGGAACAGGGTGACGACGCCGCGGGTGAGCGTGGCCGTTCGCGGCAGGTCTTTCAGCAGGAACAGCACCGGCACGGCGTACACCATGCCGGCCAGCCCGCAGGCGGTGAACGCGAACCGCCAGCCGAACGGCGGCGGGGCGTCGGCCACGAACCCGCCGAACGCGCCGGCCATGACGCCCAGGTAGATGCCCATCTGGTGCAGGCCGACGGCCCGCGAGCGGGTGCCGCCGGTGTGGTAGTCCGTGATGAGGGCGAGCGCCGCCGGAATGTAGAACGCCTCGCTGACGCCCATGAGCGACCGCGCCCACAGCAGTTCGTGGAAGGTGGTCACTTGGCTGGTCCAGAGCGTGACGGCCGACCACACGAACAGGCTGGCGGTGATGGTGAACCGCCGGCTCAGGCGGTCGGCGATCAGCCCGCCGACCGGGCTGAGGAAGGCGTACACCCACTTGAACTGGCCGAGCATGAACCCCCAGTTCACGTCGTGTTCGATGGTCGGGATGTCGGCCATCACCGAGTCTTTCATCGTCGCCATCATCTGCCGGTCGAGGTAGTTCAGCAGCGCGACCGGCACGAGCAGGGCGACGACGAGCCAGGCGGAGCGCGCGGGCGGGGGCGACATCGGCCGGCGGCTCCGCGGGAGGGGAGAGCGGCTGTTGTAGTGCTCTGCTCGCTCCGCGAGCGGGTTCCGACGACGGCTCGCGGAGCGAGCGGACCACTACTTGAGTAAGGCCGACACCGCCGGCGACCGCACGCCCGGCTTCACCTCGCCGCTGGGGATCACCCACGCGTCGGCCCACCGCACGCACACAGCGGTCACGCGGGGCGTCTTCCACTCGCCCGCCGTCTCCCACTTGTCGGCCTTCGCGGTGTACTTCAGGATTCCCGAGTTGAACCCGGCGTGCTTGTCGTGGGCGGTGGACCACTGCATACCGTCGTCGCCCCCGACGACGAAGAACCCGCCGGCGTCGGTGGGCATCGGGGACGGTGCCGCGGCGACCGCGTGCGGCAGGTCGGCGACCCGCTTCCAGCCGTTGGTGGTGTCGTAGCGGTAGGCGTCGGTCAGGTACTTGCGATCCGGCTTGCCGTCCTGCGTGATGAGGTCCACCCCGCCGACCAGCCAGAACGCACCGTCGAACCCGGCCGTCGCAGCGAGCATTCGCCCGCCGCCGGGGAAGCCTTCGACCGTTTCCCACTTCGGCGTCTTGGCGGACAGGTCGAGCCGGTACACCGCCTTCGACGTGGCCGACGCATCGGACTTCTCGATCCCGCCCGCGACGTACAGCATGTCACCGACGAGCGCCCCGCAGGTGTTCGCCAGCGCTTTCGGCAGTGGGGGAAGGTCGGAGACGTGCAGCTTGCCGGCCTGCCATTCCAGCGTGAAGGCGTCGGCGAAGTGTCCGTCCGCGTTGCCCCCGCCGACGCACACCACCGCGTTGCCGTGCGACACGCTCACCCCGTAGCCGAGTAACTTCGGTAGCTTGCCGGCGTCGGCCCACTTGCCGTCCGGCTTGTCCAGCACGAACACGCGGTCGGTCCAGACCTTCTTCCCGCCGTCCCACGTCTTCTTGTCGGGGAAGTTGGCCCCGCCGCCCACGACCAACGCCCCGTGGCTGACGCCCGCGAACGACCCGGCGAAGCCTTCCTTGTCGGGCAGTGGCGGCAGATCGGCGGCGGACGTGAGGCCGACGAGGAGCAGGAGTGAAATGACGGCACGCACGGGTTACCCCAGTGTCCACAGGTGAATCGGCGACGTGTTCGCCGGGTAGTCGCCGTCCTTCCCCTTCACCCGCCCGTTGCCGCTGCTGTTCGCGTTCGTGGCGCTCACGGCCATTCGTGTGCCGTCGGGCGAAAGCGCCACACTGTGGCAGTTCGGCTTGCTCGCCTCGAACGACGGCTTCGCGTCGCCCGGCTTCCAGAAGAACACCTTGCCCTGACCCGGTTGCCCGCTCGTCACGGCCACCGCGTGCCCGGCGGAGTGCCACGCCACGTCGTGGACGTACCCCTCGTTGTCGCCCGCGCCTTTCCAGGTGTGCAGCCGCGTGCCGGTCTTCCACTCGTAGGCGAACAGGTGCGGGATGGCCTGCACGAACCCGCCGGTCTTCGGTTGCGCTCCGCCGACGAGGAGTGTTTCCCCTTTCTCATCGAACGCGAAGCACCGCACCCCGCCCACCTCTTGAATGCGGTCGAGCAGGTAGAACTCCTTCACCTCGATGGTGCGAACGAGTTTGCCGGCGGTGTCCCACCCCTTCACCCGCCCGTGCAGGTCGCCGGTGACGACGGCCCCGGTCGGGTGAAACGCCACCGCGAGCAGATCGTCTTCGCCCTTGATGGTGGCGGTCGGCTTGCCGGTTTCGGGGTTCCACAGCTTCAGCAGCCCGTCGCGGCCGACGGTGGCGAGCGACTTGCCGTCCGGCGACACGGCGAGCTTCCGGAGCCAGCCGTCGTGTGCGGGCGACACTTCCCACGCCTTCTTCGGCGTGTCAACGGTGCCGTCCCACGCGATGAGTTTCCCCCACGAGTCGCCGGTGAACAGCCGGCCGGCCGGGTGGAAGCCGAGAGCCGTCACCCAGCCGTCGTGCCCGGTGAGCTTGGGCAACTCCGGCATGTCCGGCTTCGTCGCGTCGAACCGGCGGACGGTGCCGTCGTGGGCGGCGGCGGCCAGCACCTTCCCGCACGGGCTGAACCGCACGCGCGAGAGCTGCGTGTCCGGGGCGAGCGGCTTCTTGATTTCAACGGGGGGCATGGTACGCCTCGTAGGTCCGGCTGTGCCGGACACCAGCAGGATGTCCGGCACAGCCGGACCTACACACTCACGCCAACAAATCCTTGATCGGCTTCATGTCTTCGTGGGCGGCGGGGAGCGGCTGGTCGGCGTTCCAGTGCTTCGCCTTCTTCGAGTTCAGCCCCAACGCGGTGAACCAGGTGTGGAACAGGCTGCCGATGTCGTGCGGGTCGGTGGCCACGTCCGTGCCCTTGTCGTTCGTCTTGCCGACCACCGCCCCGCCCCTGATGCCGCGGCCGGCCATGGCCACGCTCCACGCCTCCGGCCAGTGGTCGCGGCCCAGATGCCCGTTGATCCGCGGGGTGCGGCCGAACTCGGCGGCCACGATGACGAGCACGTCGTTCAACATGCTCCGGTCGGCGAGGTCGTCGAGGATGGCGGCGAGCGGGGTGTCGAGCTTCGGGTGCAGGCTGGCGGCCCCGTTGAAGTGGTCGCCGTGCGTGTCCCACCCGTAGCTCGTCACCTTCACGAAGGTCACGCCCTCTTCGAGCAGGCGGCGGGCGAGCAGCAGGTGGCGGCCGAGGTCGTGCGTGCCGTAGCGGGTGGCGTCCTTCGTGGGCAGCTTGGCCGGGTCGAACAAGTGCATCTTCTTTTGCAATTGCTCGGCCAGGTCGAAGGCGTGGCTGCTCGCTTCGGCGCTGCCCGACCCGCGGCCGGCGGAGTAGCGGGCGTCGGCCAGCCTCCGCAGTTCGTTCCGCTCCGCGTCGTCGGCTTCGGTCAAGTCCTTCGGCCGCAACAGGTTCTCGGGCGGCTTGCCGTCGCCGAGCGCCAGTGCCCCGTACTTCGGACCGAGGAAGCCGGCGTGCTTGTCGATGAACCCGCCGTTGCCCGGCTTGATCCACAGGTACGGCGGCAGCCCGCTCTCGCCGGGGCCAATCAGCTTCGCCACCGCCGACCCGAGGTACGGATACGTCACCCCGCGGTTCTTCGGGTCGCCCCGCTGAATGCGATCGACGCCGGCCGAGTGCGAGTTGTCTTGCGTGGACACACTGCGGCAAATTGCCAGCCGGTGCATCTGCTTCGACGTTTGCGGGAACAGTTCGGAAATGTGCGTGCCGGGCACGCTCGTGGGGATGGCCCGGAACGGCCCGCCGAACGGCGTGTTCGGCTTCGGGTCCCAGCTTTCGAGCTGACTCATGCCGCCGTCGAGCCAGATCATCAGCACCTGCTTCCGCTGCTTCTTCAACTCTTCTGCCACCGACGGCAGCGCGAACGCGCCGACACCGGCCGCGGCGGTGCCGAGGAAGTGGCGGCGGCTGAGGCGGTGATCCGCGGGCGTGCAACGCGGGTGGGGCATGGGCAACTCCGGTCGTTCTTGTTAGCCCGACGCGCGAGCGAGGGGCCAGCCAGCCATCGGGTACTCGGTGAGCGACACACGGCCAACCACCTGTCACGCGAACTGCCTGTCCGCTTAGCCACTGGCCCCTTGCTCGCGCGTCGGGCTAACAGGTCGGACGGAGTGCGAAGCGCCATCTCACTTCGCGTCGCTGGCTGGTCCCTCGCTCGCGCGTCGGGCGAACAGTTCAGTGGTTCACTCCGAACTCGGACGACGCGAGCAGTGCCCAGGCCAGCTTGCCGACGGCGGCGGGCTTGTCGGCGTGCTTGGCCAATAGCTTCGTCACAGTCGCGGACTCATCCGCGGTCGGCAGTCGCGTGAGGATCGACAGGTACAACTCGTCGGCGATCTTGTCGGCCGGCAGCTCCGCGAGGCGACTCACCAAATTCCCCGGCGTCGGCTTGAGCAGCGCCAGCAGCGCCTCGTCGTTGCGGAGGAACAGCGCCCCGCGGAGCGAGGGCAGTACCTCGTCTTCGGGTTCGCGCGGCTGGTTGGCGTAGGCCTTCAGGAACTTCGCCTTGAGTGCGTCGGTCGGTGGGGTGCCGGTCGCGGTCGTCACGGCGGCGAACACCGTTTCCGCGCTCAACCGCTTTTCGATGGCGATGGCGAAGTGCTTCGCGTCGGACGGCTTCTCCACGCCTTTCGGCAATCGGCTCGACCGCTGGTACGCCCGAGTGATCGCGATTTCACGCAGCAGATACTTGAGGTCGAACTTCGCCCGCACCAGTTCGTCGGCGAGCAACGCCAGTGCGTCGGGGTGCGAGGGCGGGTTGTCGGTGTGGTGAAATTCGAGCGGGTGGACCAGCCCGCGGCCGAGGAGCAGGAACCAGACGCGGTTGGCGATGTTGCGGGCGAAGTCATTGTTCGCGGCGGTCGGCAGTTGGTCCGCGACGGCGGCGAGCGTGCTGAACTTGGGCACGCCGGGGCTGTTCGTCTTGCGGTCGGGCGGGGTGGCGAACTCCTGCCCCTTCTCGAACGTCGGAATGTCCACCATCGCCCCGCCGGGCAGGGCCGGGCCCGTCATCATTTCCGCCATCGTGAACACCGACGCGAACGACGCCTTCGCCGTCGTCGGCTTCTCGCCCACCTTGAGCGCCTTGGCGTCCACGAGCGACGTGTTGCGGAAGAAGGCGTGCAGCCCCTGGAAGTGGGCCTGCTTATACTCCTTCACCGTCAGGTGGTCGTGGCACTCGCAACACTGCAGGTTCTTGCCCAGGAACAGCCGGCCCACGTCGCGGGTGAGAGCCGAGTAATCGACCGGCTGCTGGCCGTAGTTCTCCAACCGCTTGGCCATCCAGAACGTCGCCCCGTGGCCGGCTTCGCCCTTCAGCATGTCTCGGCTCATGCGGTCCCACGGGGCGTTGGCGGCGAAGCTCACTTCCAGGTACTTCGTCCAATCCGGATGATCGCCGAGGCGCTCCATCAGCATCAGGTGGAAGCGGTGGGCGAGGTGCGTGGCGTACTCCGGTTTGGCCAGCAGCGTGTCGATCAACTTCGTCCGCTTGTCGGCGGACGTGTCGGCGAAGAACGCCCGTGCTTCGGCGGCCGTCGGGATGCGGCCGGCGAAGTCGAGCCACGCGCGGCGGAGGAACTCGCCGTCGTCGGCCGGGTCGCTGAGCGGGATGCCGTTCGCCTTCGCCGCGGCGTCGATGACGGTATCAAGACGGCTGTGCAGCGGGTCGGTGGACATACCGATGGCGGGGAGGAGCAGCAGGAAAAGAAGGGCAATCCGGCGGGGCATGGCGAACACTCGGCGAAGCGAGAACCGGCGGGAGTCAGACTGTACCACGCCCGACGACTCGACGGAAGTGGGCGCGACTCGGTAGGGCAAAGTTGCGGTAGGCCGTCGGATGACAGGCCCTCGCCGCCGCGAGCCTGACAGAAAAAGCCAGAGCGCTTACCGCCGATAACCAACAGACAGGGCACGATGGCTCATCGGCCGTTCCACCAGTACGAACAGTACCCATCCGGCCACCAAACTCGCGAGCATTGCTATCAACACGAGCACCGCTGCCTTTACGGGGGTGTCTGGGCTCAACCCGAGGAGAGCGAGCACCGCCCACACCCGCACCCCGACAAGCCCGTGCACGAGGTACACACTGTACGACCACGAGCCGATCGCCGAGAGGACCGATGTGAGGAGGCCTCGGGGCGCGGGCAGCCACCCGCTCCCGCTGGCCAGAAGCAGAAGGCAAGTGAGTCCGCCGAACAGCGGCCGGGGAGAGCCGGACACGAGCGCCCCGACAGCAAACAAGACGCCCATCCCCAGATACGCGGTGCGGGCGGAGCGTCCCCTCATCGTCCAGTACGTGATGGCCCCCGCGGTCGGGTACGCGCACCACCGCGGCAACTGCCAATTCCAGTCCGGCATCAAACCGGTCCAGGTGAGCCCACCCGACACGACGAGGGCAATCCAGGTGAGCACGATCATCACCCGTTCGGTGCGACGGTGAAAATCCTCCACCCCGCGGGCGAGAAAATACCGCCGCACCACCCAGAAGGCGACCGCCCACATGGCGTACATCTGCACCAGTGTTGACACGGTCCAAAAGAAGAGGATGGGCGTTGGAGCGTTGAACACGTCCGGCACGCCGAGCACATTGGCCAGCACTGCGGGCGGCTCATACACGTCCACGACCGTCTTCCCAGGCACCACCAGCCGCCACACGATCAACCCCACATAGGCAACACTGAGAGCCACCCAGTAAGGGACGAGCAGACGAAGGCCGCGGCGGCGGGCGAACTGCGGTACGGAAAGGTACTGACTTTCGCCGGGGCGGAACATGTGCGCCAGGAAGTACCCTGACACCACCAGGAAGCACTCGGTACCTGGAACCCAGTGAACCCACTGCCTGACCCATTCGCCCCAGTGGGCGGCAAAGGGGGCGTGAGTGGTGAAGTGCTTGGTCAGGATACCGAAGCAGACGATGGCACGGAGAACATTGACCGCTTCCACCCGCCCGCCGGCCGAAAGTTCGACGCTCAACACGGCACCTCAGATTCTATACCACACGCCAATGCGACCTGGCAGATGGTGGGGCGGACCGCAGTCCAGTGAAGATAGCACCTTGGCTCGGCCACGGCATTGTCGCCGGGCGTCAGACTAATACCTTTCTCATGCACGGATTGCCCCCACTGACAGCTCGTTTGTGCCCGGGGGGAGTGGTGGTTCGCATAGTTCACCTGGGGAAGTATTACCCACCCGCCGCCGGCGGGATCGAGACGCACACGCAGACGCTCGCCCGCGCCCAAGTGCGGCTCGGGGCCGACGTGCGGGTGGTGGTGGTGAACCACGCCGACGCGTCTGGCAAAGATGTCACGTTCGAACGCCTCGCCCGCACCCAGGACGCGACCGATCGCGATGGCGAGATCCTGATTCACCGCGTCGGCCGGCTGGCGAACGTGGCGAAGCTCGACGTGTGCCCAGGGTTGCCACAACTCCTCACGCACGTCCGCCGCGAGTTCCGCCCGCACGTGTGGCACCTGCACGCGCCGAACGTGACCATGATGCTGGCCGTCCTCGCCGACCGCCGCATCCGCCCGCTCGTAATTACGCACCACTCGGACATCGTCCGCCAGCGGGTGCTTCGGCATTTCGTCCGCCCGCTCGAACAAGCCCTGTACCGCCGGGCCACCCGCCTCCTGCCCACGAGCCCGCCGTACATCGACGGCTCGCCCACACTCGCCCCCTTCCGCAGCCGGGTGACGCCGCTGCCGCTCGGCCTCGACCTTGCACCGTTTCGCACCCCGTCGGCGACGGCAGTGGCGTTCGCCGCCCGCCTTCACGCCGAATTCACGCCCCCCCTCTGGTTGTCCGTCGGCCGGCTCATCTACTACAAGGGACTCGACACCGCACTCGACGCTCTGACTCGCACTCCGGGCACGCTGCTGGTCGTCGGCACCGGTCCGATGGAAGCGGCATGGAAACGAAGGGCCGAAGAGTTGAAGCTGGGCGACCGCGTGCGGTGGCTCGGCCGGGCGACCGACGACGAACTGACCGGGGCTTACATGGCCGCGACCGCCCTGTGGTTCCCGAGCAACGCCCGCAGCGAGGGGTTCGGGCTGGTGCAGGTGGAAGCGATGGCGTGCGGGTGCCCGGTGCTGAACACCGCCATCCCCGCGAGCGGGGTGAGTTGGGTGTGCCGCAATGAACAGGAAGGGCTAACGGTACCGGTGAACGACCCCGCCGCGTTCGCCGCCGCCGCTCGCCGGTTGGTCGAGGAGCCGGGCTTGCGTGATCGCCTGTCCGCCGCCGCGGTGGCGCGTGCCGGCGAGTTCGACTGGCTGACAATGGGCGAGCGGAGCCTGGACGTGTACCGCTCGGTGATTGGCCCCGAGGTGACGCGGTGAAGGTACTGCACCTGGGCGCGGGCAACCTGTTCGGCGGGGTGGAGACGTTCTTCGTCACCCTGGCGAGACTGCGGCACATCACGCCCGACATGGAAACCGAATTCGGGCTATGCTTCCGCGGGCGGGTGTGGGACGAACTGACCGCCGTCGGTGTGCCGGTTCACGATCTGGGGGCGGTGCGGGTCAGCCGGCCGTGGACAGTGCTACGGGCACGTCGGGCACTGACGAAGGTGCTGGCCGACCGCCGGCCCGACGTGGTGGTGGTTCACAGCGGGTGGAATCACCTGATTTTCAGCCCGGTGGTGAAGTCGGCCGGCGTGCGGCTGGTGTTCTTCGCTCATGGCCCGTTCGCCCGCCCGAATTTGCTCGACCGCTGGGCCGCCCGCACCCGCCCGGAACGGGTGATCGCCAATAGCCGGTTCACCGCTGCGTCGGTGCCGACGCTGTTCCCCGGCGTGCGCACGGACGTGGCGTACCTGCCGGTGCAGGTGGATCTGCCGACAGACCGTGAGGGCACCCGGGCGGCAGTGCGGGCGGAGTTCGACACGCCCGCGGATGCCGTCGTCATCCTGATGGCCTGCCGGCTGGAGTGGCTGAAGGGGCACGCGGAGTTGCTCGACGCACTCGGCCGCTTGCGGGATGTCGCCGGGTGGGTGGCGTGGGTGGTCGGCGGGACGACGAGTCCGGCGGACGTGGCCAAGGCGGGGCGGTTGAAGGCGACGATCGAATGGTTGGAGCTTGCGAACCGCGTGCGATTCGCCGGTCAGCGGTCGGAC
Source organism: Planctomycetia bacterium (assembly GCA_031441625.1). Classification (GTDB taxonomy): domain Bacteria; phylum Planctomycetota; class Planctomycetia; order Gemmatales; family Gemmataceae; genus JALHQU01. Next base: position 28,835 of record JANNQE010000485.1, on the reverse strand, counting down.
GTGCCGCGGCTGCTGGTGTCGGCCGACGTGCTGTGTCAGCCGAACACCGGGCCGGAGTCGTTCGGGCTGGCGTTCGTCGAAGCGCTCGCGGCCGGGCTGCCGGTGGTCACGTCGGCCATCGGCGGGGCGCTCGAAATCGTGGACAGCACGTGCGGGGTGCTCACCCCGCCGGGGGACACGGTCGCGGTCGCCGACGCGCTACGGGGTCTGTTGAATGACCCGGCCCGGCGGCGGCAGTTGGGCGACCGCGGCCCGGCACGCGCCCGTGAGTTGTGCGACCCGGAGGTCACGATCCGCTGGTGCGGGGATTTACTCGCGCGGAGACTATGATGGGACTGGGCAAAAGGCTGGTGCGTGCCCTCCTGCCCCGAACCGTTCGCGGGTGGGTGAGACACCCCCTGGAAGCGGTTCGTTGGGCGACCGCCGACCTGCGGGCGTGCTGCGGGTGGACAGCCACCCTCTCCCTCCGTCCCGGCTGGGTCATCCGCAGCCACCCCGGTGCGTACCGCTCGGCGTACCACGCGCAGCAGTCCGACCCCGAGCAGGTGGCCGAGTTTGATCAATTCGTCTCTCGCTGCTCGCCCGGCATGGTGCTGTTCGACCTGGGGGCACACTTCGGGCTGTTCAGCCTCGCCGTGCTCCACTACGGCGGGCCGACCGCCCGTGCCGTCGCGGTGGACCCGTCGCCGCTCGCCGCGAGGGTGGTGGGGTACCAGGGGCGGGTGAACGGGCTAGGCGAACGGTTGCGGGTGATCCGGGCGGCGGCCGGGGAAGCGGCGGGCAGTCAGGGGATGGTGTCGGCCGGGATCGGATCCGCCGGCTACTTCGTCCGCCCGGACGCCGACCACCCGCCGTCCGAGCAGGTGCGGGTCGACACGGTGACGATCGACCAGTTGACGGCCGAGAGCGGTCCGCCGACACACGTGAAGGTCGATGTGGAGGGATTCGAGTTGGGCGTGTTGCGAGGTGGCGAGGCGACGCTCCGCGGGGCGAACCCGCCGCACCTGTTCCTCGAACTGCACGCCGCCATGATCCGCTCGGCCGGCGGCGACCCGCGTGCGTGCCTCTCGCTCCTCCGCGGGTGGGGTTTCGAGCTGTTCGGTGTGAGCGGGCAGCCGGTGACGGACGAACACCTGCTCGCCCCACCGCTCACCCGCCTGTACGCCGCTCGCGGCTGAACCATGGACCTACTCTTTCCGTTGGCCGCGTTCGCCCTCGCCCTGCTCGCCTCCGCCCGCTCGCTCGGGTGGGGGCTGGCGGCGGTGGTGGCCGTCGGTTACTTCAACGGCGTCGTGCGGGCCAACTTCCTGGGCGTGTTCAGCACGTTCATGTTCGACGCCGCCCTGCTCGGCCTGTACGCCGGCCTGTTCGCCTTCCACGGGCGGCGGCTCGGCCCGCTCGTGCGGTCCGCCGTCGGCGTGTTCGTCCTCCTCTTGACCGCGTGGCCGGCCGTGCTCGCCGTCATCCCGGTGAACGACTACCTGGTGCAACTGGTCGCCCTGCGGGGCACCGTCTGGTTCCTGCCCGTCGTGCTCGTCGCCAGCCGGATGACGGACGCCGACCTGACCGCCCTCGCCCGCACGCTCGGGGGGATGAATCTGGTGGCCCTGGCGGTGGCCGTGTACGAGTTCCAGAACGGCATCGAGGCGGTGTTTCCCAAGAACGCGGTGACGGAGATCATGTACCGGTCGGGCGACGTGGCCGGGTACACCGCCTTCCGCATCCCGAGCACCTTCCTGAACGCGCACAGCTACGGCGGCACCATGCTGGCCACGCTGCCGTTCCTGCTCGACCGCCTGTTCGGACGCGGGGCGGGGGTGTTCGACCGCCTGCCGGCGGCGGTCGGGGTGGCGGCGGCGGTCGCCGGCCTGCTGCTGTGTGCCGCCCGTAGCCCGCTCATCATCCTCGCCGTGGCACTCGTGGTGGCGTGGGTGTGCAGCCGCTTCTCTCTGTGGGTGGGGCTGGCGGTGGCCGTCCTGGTGGCGGCGGGGGTGGGGCTGGCGAGCACGTCCGAGCGGCTGCAACGGGCGGCCACCCTGGACGACACCGAGGCGGTCGCCCGGCGGGTGGGCGGGAGCGTGAACGAGACCTTCCTGGACCTGCTGGTGGACTACCCGCTCGGGGCCGGCATGGGGTCGTCGGTGGGCACCAGCATCCCGTACTTCCTGTCCGACCGAGCGCCCACCCAGGTGGGTCTGGAGAACGAGCTGAGCCGCATCACGGTCGATCAGGGGTGGGTGGGGCTGGGCCTGTGGCTGACCTTTGTCGGCTGGCTGGTGGTGCGGGTGCCGTCGGCCGCGTTCGGCGTGCCGTGGCAGCTCGGCCGCCTGCTCATGTACGCGGTCGTGGTCAGCAGTTGGGGGACGGCGTTCATCGGCACCGGCCTCCTGTCGTCGGTGCCGTCTTCGGTGCTGCTGCTCGTCATGATGGGCGTGCTGGCGACGCCCGCGGTCGGCCCCCCGCCTCTCGTCCTCGCCCCCCGCCCGAGTGAACGCCCGTGACCCCCCACCCGTTGATCCTCGAAGCCGGACGCGCTGACCGCCAGTACTGGCGCGACCTGTGGACGTTCCGCGAACTGCTGCTCCAGCTCGCCCGCCGCGACGTGGCCGTGCACTACAAGCAGACGGTCATCGGCGCGGGCTGGGCGGTCGCCCGCCCGCTCGTCACCGTGGTCATCCTCACAATAGTGTTCAGCCGGGTGGCCAAACTGGAAGCCGACGGCGGTGTCTGGTACCCCCTGTTCGTGCTCGCCGGCATGATGGGCTGGCAGTTGTTCGCCGCCGTGCTATCGGAGTCGTCGAACAGCCTGGTGGCGAACGCCAATCTGGTGTCGAAGGTGTACTTCCCCCGCCTGCTGGTGCCGCTCAGCGGGCTGGGCGTGCCACTGATGGACCTGCTCGTGCTCTCCCCGTTCCTGGCCGGCCTGATGGTGTACGCCGGGCTGGTGCCGCCGTGGCAGGTCGTGTGCGCCCCGCTCTTCCTCCTGCTCGCCGTCGCCACCGCCCTCGGGTTCGGGTTCGGCCTGTGCGCCCTGAACGTCAAGTTCCGTGACGTGCGGTACGTGCTGCCGTTCGTCGTCCAGTTCGGGGTGTACGTGTCGCCCATCGGGTACGCCACTTCCCAGGTGCCGAACGAATTTCAGATGCTATACCATTTGAACCCGATGGTGTTCGTCATCGACGGCCTGCGGTGGAGCCTGCTCGGCGTCGGCGACCCGTTCGCCGGCGGCGGCTGGCTCCTCTCCCTAGCCGTGACTCTCACCGCCCTCCTCGTCGGGGTGTGGTACTTCCGCCGGACTGAGCGGACCTTTGCGGACGTCATCTGACCCATGCCCGAACCGATCATTCGTGTCGAAGGACTGGGCAAGAAGTACCTGCTGCGGCACTCCGCCGGCGGGCCGCGGTATCGCGCGCTCCGGGACGTGCTGGCCGACGGGGTGAAGAGCGGGTTCGGGCTGTTCCGGCGGAAGAACTCGCCCCCGACCCGCGAGGAGTTCTGGGCACTGAAGGACGTGACCTTCGAGGTGAACGCGGGCGAGGTGGTGGGCATCATCGGGCGGAACGGGGCGGGCAAGAGCACGCTGCTGAAGATCCTCAGCCGGATCACGGAACCGACGACCGGCCGGGTGACGCTGAACGGGCGAGTGGCCAGCCTGCTGGAGGTGGGCACCGGCTTCCACCCGGAGTTGACCGGGCGGGAGAACATCTACCTGAACGGCTCGATCCTGGGCATGGGGCGATCCGAGATCGTGCGAAAGTTCGATGAAATCGTGGCGTTCGCGGAGGTGGAGAAGTTCCTGGACACGCCGGTCAAGCGATATAGCAGTGGCATGTACGTGCGCCTGGCGTTCGCGGTGGCGGCGCACTTGGAGCCGGAAATCCTGGTGGTGGACGAGGTGCTGGCCGTCGGCGACGCCGAGTTCCAGAAGAAGTGCCTCGGCAAGATGGGCGAGGTCGCAAAGGGAGGACGGACGGTGCTGGTGGTCAGCCACAACATGCAGTCCATCACCGCCCTCTGCTCGTCGGTGTGCGTGTTTGCTCGTGGGCGGATCGAGTACCAGGGAGGGGCGGTGGGGGGCGTCGCCCACTACTATCGGTCGCTGGAGTCGGCGACCGGCGAGGCGGATGACTTCGGCCGGCGACCGGGCAGCGGAGAGGTGCGGTTCACCCACGCCGCGCCGGACCGCACGCAGTACCGCCCGGACGAGCCGAAGGTGGTCACCTTCCGAGTCCGCGCGGTGGCCCCGCACCCGCCGCGGGTGAGCCTCTCCGCGCACCTGAACGATGCCGCCGGCGGCCTGCTGTGCCAGTGCGATTCGCGGTTCGTCGGCCCCCCGCTCGACCTGCCGCACGGCGAAGCCGAGGGGGAGTTGACCATCCACGCCCCGTGGCTGAAGCCGGGCGACTACTCGATCGACCTGTTCATGGTGGACGGGCACGTGGGGGTGGTCGATCGGTTCGAGCGGGCGTGCCAATTCCAGGTGCTGCCGGTGATGCCGTACCCCCACCCGGCTCCGGAGGCCGCCATGTCGCGCGGTGCCGTCCTCGGCCAGTTCGACTGGGCGGTGCGGGCTCTCGACGGGGGGGGTGAGTATGTTTCCGCCGAATGAAGCCGAAATCCTGCGACGGGTCGGCCCGTCCGACGTGGTGCTCGACATCGGCGGGTGGGCGTGTCCGTTCAACCGGGCGGATCATGTGGTGGACGCCGAACCGTACCAAACCCGCGGGTATTACAAGACGGTCGGCCTGCCCGGGAGCCAGGGCGGGGACGTGGAGCACTTCACTGCTGACACATGGCACCGACTCGACATCTGCGCCGACCCGCTCCCGTTCCGCGACAAGGAGATCGATTTCGTCATCTGCTCGCACGTGCTCGAAGACATCCGCGACCCGCTGTGGGTGTGCACGGAGATGATTCGGGTCGCCAAGAGGGGATACATCGAGGTGCCGTCACGGGTGGCCGAAACGTGCCGCGGGTGGGAGTCGAACCGAACCGCCGGACTGTCGCACCATCGTTGGCTCATCGACACAGACGAGATCGCCGCGGCCGTCCGGTTCATTCCCAAGTTCCACATGATTCACGCGCACCCGCGGTTCAACCTGCCGCCGTCTTACTTTCGCCGGTTGACGGACGAACGGAAGGTGACGTGGCTGTTTTGGGAAAACGAGTTCCGGTTCTCCGAGGTCACGGTTCACGGACTGGAGAACACGGCCGCCGAACTGGAGAGATTCGTGAACCGCTACCACCCGTACCCCCGCTGGCGGTTGAGGGCCGAGAACGCCATCGGCGGGGTGACCGGGTTAATCGCTCGCGCCACGAATCGCCTTCGTCGTGTGTGGGGGCGTTCGTGAACCGCCCTCGTGTCACCCACTTGACCCCCGCCCTGTTCGGCCGCGGTGGGGTGTACGGCGGGGGCGAGCGGTATGCGTTCGAGTTGGCCCGGCACATGGCCCGTGTCGTGCCCACCACGCTGGTGTCGTTCGGCGACCGGGCGGAGCGGTTCACCACCGCCGACGGGCTGCGGGTGCGGGTGCTCGGGCCGGCGTGGGCCGTTCGCGGGCAGCCATCGAACCCGCTGCACCCCGGCCTCGTCCGTGCGGTGGCGTCGGCCGAAGTGGTCCACGCCCACCAGACGAACGTCCTGGCGTCGGAGTTGGCCGCCCTGCTCGGCCGGCTGAGCGGGCGGCGAGTGTTCGCCTCCGACCTCGGCGGCGGCGGGTGGTGCCTCGGGGCACGGTTGAAGACCGCCGACTGGTTTCACGGCCACCTACACATCAGCGAGTACAGCCGGGCGCTCGCCGGCGGGACCGCCGACCCGCGGCATCGGGTGATTCTCGGCGGGGTGGACACCGACAAGTTCTCGCCGGACCCGGACGTGCCACGCGAGCCGCTCGTCGTGTTCGTCGGTCGGCTGTTGCCGCACAAAGGGATTGATGTGCTAGTCGAAGCCCTTCCGCCTGGATTGAAACTGGAAGTCATTGGTCGTCCATATTCCGAACCGTACCACGCCAAGTTGCGGAAACTGGCCACCGACAAGCGGGTGGTGTTCCGACAGGATTGCGACGATGCCGAGGTGGTGCGTGCCTATCGCCGGGCGATGTGCGTGGCGCTCCCGAGCGTTTACCGCGACTGTTACGGGAACGAGTCCAGGGTGCCGGAACTTCTGGGGCAAACGCCACTCGAAGGGATGGCCTGCGGGGCGGCGGCGGTCGTGACGGACGTGGCCAGCCTGCCCGAAGTAGTGGCCGACGGGGTGACCGGGTTCGTCGTCCCACCGAACGACCCGGCGGCACTGCGGGCGAAGCTGGAATGGCTCCGCGATCACCAGGAAGATGCCCGGCGAATGGGTGACGCCGGCCGGGTGCGGGTGCTGGAGCGGTTCACCTGGCCGGCAGTGGTGCGGCGGTGTTTGGCGGCGTACATGGGTGCCGACATATGAAGGTGCTCGTCGCCACCACTCACGCGGACGTTGTCGGCGGGGTGGAAACGTACCTGCGGGCGGTGCTGCCGCTGTTGCGGGAGCGGGGAGTCGAACTAGCGGTTGCAGTCGCACACCCGGCGGGCAGCGGGCAAACAACCATTCTCGACCACTGCCCCGACGTGCCGCTGTTTCCCGTGTCTGATCCCGAGAGTGCGGTCGCCGCGGCCGACCGTTTCCGTCCGGACGCGGTGTTCACCCACGACCTGCCCGACCCCGCGGCCGACGACGCCCTCGCCCGCCGGTATCCTGCCGTGCGGTACGCCCACAACTACGGCGGGATGTGCGTGAGCGGGACCAAATGCCACGCCGCCGCCGGGTGGCAGGCGTGTGCCCGGCCTCTCGGCCCGGCGTGTCTGGCGGTGTACTACCCGAAGAGGTGCGGCGGGTGGAACCCGCTGACGGCCGGGCGACTCTACCTGAACAGTCGCTCCCGGCAGCGGACCCTCGGGCGGTATCGTGCCGTCCTCGTGGCCAGCCGCCACATGGCCGCCGAAGTCGTCCGCAACGGGGCTCCGGCGGAGCGGGTGAAGGTGGTTCCCCTCTTCCCCCCGCACGCGGAACCCGACCCGACCCCGCCGGCCGTCCGTTCCCGCACCGACCGGGTGCTGTTCGTCGGGCGGTTGACACCACTCAAGGGCTGGCGGGAATTGGTGTCGGCGATGCCCGCGGCGACAGCCCGGCTCGGGCGACCGTTGAAACTGGTCGTTGCCGGCGACGGACCGGACCGGAGTTCCTTTGAGGCGGAAGTGAACCGCCTCGGCGTGCCGTGCGAGTTCCTCGGCTGGCTGGGGACCGACGACGTGATGGCGGAGATGCGAACCGCGGACGTGTTGGCCGTGCCGAGCGTGTGGCCGGAACCGTTCGGGCTGGTGGGCATCGAAGCCGGATGTGTCGGGCTACCGGCGGTCGCGTTCGCCACCGGCGGTATCCCCGACTGGCTGACCGCCGGAGTGTCGGGAGAGATGGGCCCCGGTGATCGGCCGACCGCGGACCAGTTGGCCGCCGCGCTCGTGCGGGCGCTGGCCGACGCCGACCACCACCAGCGGCTGCGGGTGGGCGCGTGGGAGGCGTCTCGGCGGTTCACCGCCGAGGGGCATGTGGATCGGTTGGTGCCGCTCCTGAAGTCGGTGGTAGGGATATGACCCACTGGGCGATCCTGACCGGCGAGTACCCGCCGCAGTTCGGCGGGGTGGCCGACTACACCCGACAGGTGTGTCGTGGGCTGGCCGCCGCCGGCGACCGCGTGACCGTGTTCGCCCCGCCGTGCGGCTCCCCGAGTGTCAGTGACAACGGGGTGTCAGTGGTTCGCCTGCCGGACCACTTCGGGCGGCGGGGGCGGGCGGAGGTGGAAAAGGTGCTGGCGCGAGAGCGGCCGGATCGCGTGCTGATTCAGTACGTGCCCCATGCGTTCGGGATGAAAGCCATGAACCTGCCGTTCGCGTGGTGGGTGCGGCGGTTGCGGCGGATCGCCCCGGTGTGGGTCGTGTTCCACGAGGTGGCGTTCCCGTTCGTCCGCCGCCCGCTCCGGCACAACCTGATCGCCGCCGTGACCCGCTTGATGGCCCGGTGGGTGGCGAACTCCGCCCGCCGCCTGTTCGTCACCACCGACGCCTGGGGCGAGATGCTCCGCCGCCTCGCCCCGCGGTGCGTCAACCCGGAGTGGCTGCCGGTGCCGTCGAACCTGCCCACCGATGCGGTGCCCGCCGTCCTCATGGCCGGCGTTCGCGTCGGGCACTTCGGGACGTACAGCAGGATTGTTGTGGACCTGCTCGAACCGACCCTCGTGGGCGTGCTGAATGCGTCGGCCGACCGCGTGGCGGTGCTGATCGGGCGGGGGAGCGCCGAGTTCCGCGACCGCTTCGACGCGGCGCATCCGGAGTTGAGCGGGCGTGTGGTGGCGACTGGCGAACGGCCCGCCGCCGACACCGCCGCCCACCTCGCCGCGTGCGACCTGATGGTGCAGCCGTACCCCGACGGGGTGAGCGGGCGCCGCACCTCGGCCACGTCAGCCCTCGCTCTCGGCGTGCCACTCGTGACCAACCTGGGCGCGCTGAGCGAAGGCGAGTGGGCGACCGCTGACAACGGGGTGACACTCGCCCCGACACCGTCCGCACCCGCCCTGATCGCCGCGGTGGAAAGGGCGCTGGCACTCTCACCCGCCGAGCGAACCGCACTCGGCGAGGCCGGCCGGCGGTGGTACGCCGAACGGTTCGCCCTGGAGCGGCTCGTTGCGACCCTACGGGCGGAGGGCGGCGGATGACCCCCTCCGGTCGGCTGAAGGTCGCGTTCGTCGTCCACGACTACCACCGCCACGGCGGGCACAGCCGGTACGTCGTCGAACTGGCTCGTCGCTACCGGGCCGAACACGACGTTCACGTGTTCACGAACACGGTGGACGACCCGGACACGGCCGGCATCACGTTCCACCACGTCCCGGCGTGGCGGCCGAACGCGCTGGCGTCCATCATGTCGTTCGTCGTGCCGGGTACGCTGGCCGTCCGCGGGCGGTTCGACATCGTTCACGCCCAGGGGCTGTGCGGGCTGCGGCACAACCTGGCGACGGCGCACTTCTGTCAGCCGGCGTGGGACGCCGCACTCACCCGCCACGGGATGCCGCCGGGGTGGAAGCAGCGACTCACGCGCCCGCTGGTCTCGCGCCTGGAAAAGCAGGCCCTTTGCCAGCCGCAGACCCGGCGGGTGATCGCCGTCTCGCACCTCATCCGGGCGAACCTGGCCGAGCACTATGGCCGCACGGCGGGCGTGGAGGTGGTGTACCACGGGACCGACGTGGACCGCTTCCACCCGGACAACCGTGACCGATACCGTGCGGCGGTGCGATCCGAACTCGGCACTCCGACCGGCGAGTTCGTCGCGTTGTACGTGGGCGACCTGAAGAAGGGTGCGGCGGCGGCGGTGCGGGCGGTGGCGGCGACCCCCGGCGTTCGGCTGCTCGTCGTCAGCGGGTCGGACGCGACCGACGTGCGGCGGGTGGCGGACGAAACGGGCGTGGCGGATCGGGTGCAGTTCCATCCGCACACGAAGCAGATCGAACGCTTCTTCGCCGCCGTCGACGTGCTGCTGTTCCCCACCGTGTACGACTCGTTCGGGCTGGTCGTGACGGAGGCGATGGCGAGCGGGTTGCCCGTCGTCACCAGCCGGGCGGCGGGGGCGGCCGAACTCATCACCCCCGGCGTGGACGGCTTCGTGACCGATGAGCCGTGGGACGTACAGTCCCTCGCAGCCCACCTCGCCACTCTGCGCGACAGCCCGAGCGTGCGGGAGGCCGTGGGCTGCGCCGCCCGCCGGCGGGTGGAACCGTTCACCTGGGACCGCACGGCGGAAGAGACGATGGCCGTGTACCGCCAACTGGCCGCCGAGGGCCGGCGATGACCCGCCCGCGGGTGGCGTTCGTGGTGAACGGCGGCCCGGCCTCAGCGATGGGCGAGCGGGCCGCCGCGTTCGCGTCCCGGCTGGCCGGCCGGTTCGATTGCCGGTTCGTGTTCCGCCCAGACCGGGGAGCGCGGGCACTCGGCGGGATGGTGTGGGAGTTGTCCGCCCTCCGCCCCGCCGTGTGTTACGTCCTCGACCTCGCCGCGGCGGGCGTGGTCGCGGCCGGGGTGGTGAAGCACGCCCTGGGGACGCCGTTCGTGTTGGACACCGGCGACGCGGTGGTCGAACTCGGCCGGGTGCTCGGCCGCGGGGTGGTGGGAATGACCGCCACCCGCGCGGTGGAAGCGTACGCCCTCCGTGCGGCGTCGGCGGTGGTCGTCCGCGGCAGCCTGCACCGTGAACTGCTCCGCCGTCGCGGTGTAAACGCCACCTTCATCCCGGACGGGGTCTCCGTGGATCGGTTCGCACCCGCGACTCCACCCTTGAAAACCACTCGTCCGCTGACCATTGGCGTGGTCGGCAGCTCGGTGTGGGTATCGAGCCGGCAAAGTTGCTACGGCCTGGAACTGGTCGAACTGCTCGGCGCGTTGAAGGGGCGGTTTCCGGTCCGCGGGGTGATGATCGGCGACGGGAGTGGGATCGACATCCTCAAACGGCGAGCGGCCGAGGCGGGCGTTTCTGACCTCATCGAGTTTGCCGGGCGTGTGTCGTACTCCGACCTGCCGGCCCGTCTGCGTGAGATCGACATCGCCCTCTCCACGCAATCGAACGACGTGATCGGGAACGTGCGGACGACCGGCAAACTACCGCTCTACCTGGCCGCCGGGCGGTTCGTGCTCGCCAGCCGTGTGGGCGAAGCGGCCCGCATCCTGCCCCCGCCGATGCTGGTCGAATTTCGGGGGGAAACCGACCCCGAGTACCCGACGAGGCTGGCCGAACGGGTGGTGGAACTGGTGCAACGGGGCACCGATTTCTCTCACCGCCCGGAGTGTGTCGCGATGGCACGGCGGCATTTCGAATACGACTCACTCGCCCCGCGGGTGGGCGATGTCCTCGCCCGCGTGCTGACCCGGTCGTGACCCGGTGGACTGATCGGCGGGTGGATCGTACACCTTGCGACATGACCGCCGACACCCTCCTCGCCGACCTCACCACCACCCGCGTCGGGCTTGCCCCGTCGCCCGTGCACGGCATCGGCGTGTTCGCCCTGACGGACATCCCGGCCGGCACGCGAGACCTGTTCGCCCCGCCGCGGCCGTGGGTGCCGGTGCCCGAAGCCGACGTGACCGCGTTGCCGCCGCACGCCCGCAAGCTGGTGGAAACCTACTGCCTGTGGGACGCCGGCGTGTACTACCTGCCGCCGCACGGCTTCCGCGTGGTGGACGTGGTGACGTACCTGAACCACGCCGACGCGCCGAACCTGCGGCAACTCGACGGCGGCGACTACTACGAGACGACCCGCGCCGTGACCGCCGGCGAGGAACTGACCATCGACTACGGCACGCTGGAGACGCAGTGATTCCCGCCCGCCTCGCCGTGCTGCCCGACTTCCCGGCCGAAGGGTGGCCGAGCATGGACCTGTGCGCGGACATGCTGACGGCACATCTGCCCGGCGATGTGTCCGCCGAGCGCGTCTGTCCGCCGTTTCGTCGCGTCTTCACCCGGTTGCCGACGCTGGGGAAGCGGAACGCCGCGTTCAACGCCGACCGGCTGCTGAATCGGTTCGTCACGTTTCCGAAGTACGCTCGGAGTGAAGCGAATCGGTTCGAACTGTTTCACGTCGTCGATCACTCCTACGCCCAACTCGTGCACGCGCTGCCGGCCGCACGTACCGGCGTGTACTGCCACGACCTCGATGCCTTCCGTTGTCTGCTCGACCCGCCCCGTGACCCGCGGCCGAGGTGGTTCCGCCGACTCGCCCGTCGCACACTTGCAGGCCTACAGAAAGCGGCGGTGGTGTTTCACAGCACGACCGCAGTGGGCGACGAGTTGAAGCGGTACGGTCTCGTCGATCCGGCGAAGCTGGTGTCCGCACCGTATGGCGTGGCCGCCGAGTTCACCCCGCGTGCGAATCCCGAAGTTCCTGTTCCGTGGCTCGACGACCTCGCCGGCCGGCCGTGGGTGATGCACGTCGGCAGTTGCATCCCGCGGAAGCGGATCGACGTGCTGCTCGACGTGGTGGCTGAGGTGAGGCGGACGGTGCCGGAACTGACGCTGGTGAAGGTGGGCGGCGAGTGGACGGCCGGGCACCGCGAGCAGTTGAACCGTCTCGGGCTGAACAACGCCGTCCTACATAAGTCCGGCGTCAGCCGAACCGAACTCGCCGAGGTGTATCGGCGGGCGCCCGTGGTGCTGGTGCCGAGCGAAGCCGAGGGGTTCGGCCTGCCGGTGATCGAGGCACTCGCGTGCGGGGCGGCGGTGGTCGCCAGCGACCTGCCGGCGCTCTGCGAAGTGGGCGGCGAGGTGGTGACGTATCGCGCGGTGGGCGACGTGCCGGCGTGGTCCGAAGCCGTCCAGGAGTTGTTGAACCACCCGCTCGTCGACCTCACGCCTCGCATCGCCTGGGCGAGCCGGTACAGTTGGGCGAATCACGCCGGCACTATTGCCGCGGCGTACCGTCGCATCCTGAATGGGGAGTTGCCGTGCGGGTCGTCTTCCTGAACCCGGCCGGGCAGGTCGGCGGGGCCGAGCGGGTGCTGCTCGCCGCCGTGCGTGCCGTCCGCGAACATCACCCCGCGGTGGTGCTGCTCGCCGACGGGCCGTTGCGTGCGGCACTCGAACACGCCGGCGCGACGGTGGACGTGCTGCCGCTACCGCCGGCGTTGGCGGCAGTGGGCGACACGCAGTTCCGCGACGGCGGGCGGGCCGCGAAGGGGTTCGCACTCGCACGCACGGCGTTCACTTCCGCTCTTCCCGCCGCGAACTACCTCCGCCGATTTCGCACACTCCTCCGCCGCCTGCGACCTCAGTTGGTGCATTCCAACGGCCTGAAAACGCACCTGTTGGCGCGCGTGACGGTGCCGGCCGGGGTGCCCATTTCGTGGCACGTTCACGACTTCTATTCCGAGCGGCCGCTCATGGCCCGGCTGCTGGAGATGGCGAAGCGTGGCGTGGCCGGGGCCGTGGCGATCTCCGACGCCGTGCGTCGAGACACGGAGACGCTGCTCCCCGGCGTGCCGATTTCTGTGGTGCGGAACGGCGTGGACACGGCACACTTCGCACCCGCCGGTGGCACAGGCATTCCTGCCTGTGATCCTCTCCCACAGGCAGGAATGCCTGTGCCACCGGAAAGTGTGATCCGCGTCGGCCTCGTCGCCACGTACGCGAACTGGAAGGGGCACGCCGTCTTCCTGAACGCGCTCGCCCGGTTGCCACTCGAATTGCGGGTGCGGGGCTACATCGTCGGCGGGCCGATCTACACCACCGCCGGCTCGCAGTGGACGCAGGTTGAGTTGGAGCGAATGGCCGACCGACTCGGGCTGATCGGCCGCGTGGAGTTCGTGCCGTTTCAACCCGACCCGGTGGACGTCTACCGGATGCTCGACGTGGTGGTTCACGCCAGCACCCGCCCGGAGCCATTCGGCCTGACGATCGCGGAAGCCATGAGTTGCGGGCGTGCGATGGTGGTGTCGGCGGCGGGCGGGGCGGTGGAGCTGTTCACCGACGGGGTGGATGCCATCGGCCACCCGCCTGGCAATGTCGATGCGCTCGCGGCCGCGATTCACCGACTGGTGACGGACACGGCGCTGCGAACCCGGCTCGGACTCGCCGCCCGGGAAACGGCATTGCGTGCGTTCGATGAAGGTCGCTTCACCCGTGAACTTGTCGAGGTGTTCCGCCGCACCGCAGACCGCCCTACCATGACCTGACCTCGCTCGGTGCCGCATGGCTGTACCCCCGCCGACCACTTCGCCCGCACGCCCCGGCTGGTTCGCCCGCCTGTGGGACCGCGTCCGCGCCGCCCGCCCGTGGGTGCGGTGGGCGGTCGGTGTGGGGCTACTGCTGGGGGTCGTCGCCGGTGGAATCGGTGCGGTGGTCGTGGTGAACAAACTGGATCAGCGGCAGCGGGCGCAGGCGGCGGTGGAACAGTGGGCGCGGTTCGACAAGGCGGCGCGAGCGGGTGACGAGACCGAGATGTGGTCGGCGCTCGACACCATTTCCACGCTCACCGCCGACCCGCTGTGCGACCGCTACCGCGAAGCCATTTCCAGCGGTGAAGCCCCGCCCGACGACCCGCGGCTGTGCCTGCTGACGACCACCCTGCACGCCCGCCGCGGGCGTTGGGCCGAGGCCGCCCGCGAAGCCCGCAAGCGGCTGGTTCACGAGCCGGACGACTGGATTTCAAGGTGTCTGGTGGCCCTTGCGGCAACCGCCGCCGGCGACCCGACCACCGCTCGTGCGGAACTCGACCGCCTGCCCGACCCGGCCGCCGGTGGACCCACGCCCGCCGGCCTACTGCTCGCGCACGACCTGTTCCGCCGCACCGGACGCGACACCACCCCGCTCCGCCGGTTCGTGAACGATGTCGTCGTCGATGTGCTGAACTCGCCGAGCGTGGACGACGACCCGCCGGCGGTGAAGGTGGAGTTGATCGACTGCTACCTGCTCGGGTTCGACGACCCGCCGCCCGCCCGCCTGGGGAGCGCCATTGCCGCCGTGGTGCGACTGGCCGACGCCGCGGCGCAGTCGGACGATGCGGCGGTGCTCACTCGGCTCGGCACGTCGTGCAACCGGCTGACGGCCGCCATCGACCGACTGCACCGGGCGAAGCAGATGACCGCCGAGCAGAGGGACGGGCTGGCGAAGGAGCACGATGCCCGCACCGCCCGCGTGTGGCGGCGGGTGAAGGACCTGTCGCCGACCACCGCCGCGGCGTACCACGGGCTGGCGCAAGCGGAAGTGCGGGCGAACCGCTTGCCGGCGGCCGTGGACGAAGTGCGGGCCGGGCTGAAGGCGTGCGGAAACGACGCCGGCCTGCTCGCGCTCTACTCCCTGCTCCTCCGCGCGACCGACCGCACCGACGACGCGCTCCGCACACTCGCCGCCGCCGCCGCCGCCGACCCGACGAACCTTCAACTGCTGTTGCTCGTCGCCGAGACCGCCCTTGACGCCCCGCGGCGGGACGTGGCCGCCATCGCCCTCCGCCACGCGGCGGCCGTTGCCCCCACCGACCCGCGCGTCATCCGGCTGGACGTACGGCTGAAACTTCAGGCCGGCGACACGCACGGGGCGGTGCAGCGGCTCCGCGACCTGGGCGAGCCGGCGGTCCTGGCCGAGCCGCTGCTCGTCCGCATTTACACCCGTGCGGTGCGTGACGCCGGGCTGGGTGTGTTGCTCCCCGACTGGCTCGAACGGGTGGAGAAGCGGGAGAACGCGGCGGTCGCGGCGGCGGCGGTTCGCGGTCTGACCGACACCGCGTTCGATGCGGAGTTGGCCCCGCACGCGCTGAAGTTGCTCGACCGCACGCTGCTGCGGTGGCCGACCGACGCGGACGCACTCGCCGCTCGTGCGGTGCTGCTGTCTCGTTGGGCCGAGTACGGCAGCCCCCGCTGGGAGCCGGTGCGCACCCGCGAGGCGGCCTTCGCCCTGGAGCGGGTTCGCGCCATCGCGCCCGACGACGCCGACACCGCCGCGATGCTCGGTCGCCTGCGGCTGAAGGGATTGAACGACCCGGTGCGGGCAATGAAGGACGTGGCCCCGCTGCTCGACACGCGCGACCGCGGCGGACTCCTGACCGGCGAGCAGTTGGCCGTCGTCGGTCTGGTGCAGTTGGCGAACGGGCAGACCGACGCGGCGATCGCCACGCTCGAAGCGGCCCGCACGCTCGGCCCGCCGTCCGCCGCCGTGTGCGTTCACCTGGCGCTCGCGTATCACACCCGCACCGACACCGCCCGCGGCCGGCCGCTCGTCGCCGCCGCCCGCCGCCTGCCCCGCACCCCGCAAGACGACGACGACCTGAACGCCCTCCCCGCCACCCTGCGAGAGACCCCGTGACCCGTTCCGCACTGGTGTGCCTGCTGCTCGCGGCCCCGCTGTTCGCACAAACGCCGCCGCCGCCGAAGCCGGCCACGCCGACCGAACTGGAACAGGCGTTCGAGCTGTTCAAGGCGAACAAGGTGCCCGACGCGCTCGACAAGCTGGCGAAGGCCGGCAAGACGAACCCGAATTTGTCGCCGCCGAAGGTGCAGGTGGCGCAGTGGCTCTTTCAGGCGGGCAACGGGCAGGGGGCACGGGCACTCGTCGAGCAGGCCATCGTCGAAGACCCGAAGCACCCGGAAGGCTACCTGCTGAACGCCAACTTCGCGTTCGGCGAGGGGCGGCTGACGGATGCGGTGCTGAACCTGAAGGCGGCTCTCGAACTGTCCGCCGACGCCCGCTGGGACGCCGACCAGAAGAAGCGGTTCGCCCGTGAAGCGCGGAGCGGGCTGATCGAAACGTGCTTCGCCCGCGGCGACTACCCGGCCGCCAAGGAGTACGCGCTGGAGGTGCTGAACGCCGACCCGAAGAACGGCGTGATGCGGAGCCGGCTGGCGACGACCGTGTTCCGCCTGGACAAGCCGGCCGAGGCGGAGAAGGAGTACACGCAGGCGTTCGCCGACGACCCGAGTGTCGATCCGCCGGAACTGCAACTGGCCAACCAGTGGCAACTGCGGGCCGTCGCCGAACCCGACGCCGCCAAGCAGGCCGCCCACTTCGAGAAGGTGGAGGGGTGGCTTCAGAAGGCGGTGACCGCCCACCCGAAGAGCGCCAAGCCGCCGCGGGAGTACGGGCTGTGGCTGCTGAACGCGGGCAAGACGGACGCGGCCGGGCCGTACATCGAGGCGGCCGGCAAACTCGACCCGAGCGGCAAGGAGACGACCGTGGCGCGGGCCATCTGGCTGCTACACAAGAAGGACGCGACCGCCGCCGAGCCGCTGCTCGAAGGCGTGTCCAAGGACGCCCCCGGCGACCTGAACTCGCTCTCATTCCTCTGCCTGTGCCTGTGCGAGACGGGCGACGAGAAGAAGCGGAAGCGGGGGGCGGAGCTGGCCGACACGCTGGTGAAGCAGAACCCGAAGGGGGCGGCTGGGTACGCCGTTCTCGGCTGGTGCCTGTACAAACTGGGGCGTGCGGACGACGCGGAGCGGGCACTGGCGACGGTGCTCAGCGGCGGGCAGGTGAGTTCGGACGGTGCGTACTTCGTCGCCAAACTGCTGGCCGACAAGCAGAAGCACGAGGACGCGCACAAGTTGCTGACGGGCGCACTCGGCGTGAGGCACGGCATGTTCATTTACCGTGCCGACGCGAAGGCACTGCTGGACGACGTGGCGAAGAAGTTGCCCGCCAAGAAGGACGAGCCGAAGAAGCCGTGACCCGCCTCCGCCAGTTCGTTCCGCCCGCCGTGCTCGCGGCGGGGTACGCCGGCCTGGTCGCGGCGGTGGTCGGCCATTGGCGGGCCGACCTGTCGGCGGTGGACCGTTATCTCGTGCTCGCGGGTGTAATTCTGGCGGCGGTCGCGCGCTGGCGTGAAGTAACCACCACCACCCCTCGGCCGTTCGTCGGCGGGCTGTTCACGTCCCTCGGTGCCGTGCTGTACCCCGTCGGCTGGGCCGGGTACTTCGTCCTGTTCAACGCCCGCAGTGTGCCGTTCTGGGTGCTGTGGCTGGCCCTCACGCTCGCGGCCGTCGGCTGGCTGCTCGCCGCGTTCGGCCCGCGGGCGGTGGTGAAGGTGCTCTTCCCGCTCGCTTTCGTCGCCTTCGCACTCCCCCCGCCGGAATCGGTCCTGCACGTCATCCAACAGCGCTTGCAGGCGGTGACGACGGACGCCTCCGCGTGGGTGCTGACGGCCTGCGGGTATCCGCTCACCCGACCGCCC
The DNA here is from genome assembly GCA_031441625.1 of Planctomycetia bacterium. Lineage (GTDB taxonomy): Bacteria > Planctomycetota > Planctomycetia > Gemmatales > Gemmataceae > JALHQU01. The sequence goes on along the minus strand of JANNQE010000485.1, from coordinate 11,109 downwards.
GGCGGGTTCCTGCTCGTCCTGCCCGGCGGCGAACTCGGAATCGAGGAGACGTGCAGCGGGGTGAAGGCGCTGACGGCGCTCACGGCGGTCGCGGCGTTCGTCGCCTTCTGGAAGCGGTTCGGCGTGGTGCGGGGCGTGCTGCTCGTCGCCGCGGCGGTGCCGGTGGTGGTGGGGGTGAACGTGCTGCGGGTGACGCTCAGCGGGGTGATTCAGGAGGCGGCGGGTGCGGAGTTCATCCGCGGCGGGTGGCACGACGCCCTCGGCTTCGGCACGGTGCTGGTCGGGCTGGGCGTGGTGTGGCTGCTGGCGAAGTGCGTGGCACCGAAGCCGCAACCGATCGAACCACTTGTTGCCACTGGCCCACTGCCCGCATCGCCGTGGTTCGTCGCCATCGTGTTGACCATCTCCCTCGTCGCATCTGCACTGGTGGTGTGGCACGGACGCACGCTCGTGCCGCCGCCGGTCCCCACGCCGCCGCTCGACGACCTGTCGCCGACACTGGGCGAGTGGGCCGAAGTCGCCCGCCCGCCGGTGCCGCCGCACGTGACCGAGTTACTTCAACCCGACGCCATCATCCACCGCGAGTACCGCAACCCGCTCGGCCGCTCGGCGACGGTGTGGGTCATCTACTGGACCTCCGCCCACGCCGTCCGCGGCTACCACCACCCGGACATCTGCTTGCCGAACGTCGGCTACCGCGAGACCAGTCGGGGTGTGGTGAACATGACGCCGCGCGGCGGGGGGGAATTGCCGGTCACGTCGCGGGCATTGAGCGGAGCGGGCGGCGACCTGTACGTACTCTACTGGACGCAGACCGGCCGACGGGTGTGGGGGCCGGCCGACGAATCCGAGGCACAAGCCGGGTTGCGACTGGATCACCTGTTGAGCCGGGCCGCCGCTCGGTGGTCCGACCCGCCGTCGGAGCCGGCGGGTCGGCTCGTCGTGCTCATCGGCAGCCGCTCGCCCGATGCGTTCGGCCGTGGGGAGGTGGAAGCCTTCGCCCGCGCCGTGGCCGACGACGTGTACCGCGTGTGCCCGTCGGCGGGCGATCCGCTTCCGTAGTGCGGGCGGCCGGCCGGGTCTTGGAGTGGTGTTTTCGTCCCAGGCACCGGGAACAGGCGGGACTCTTTCAGCACACTGGTGATGTTTGGAGAAGCAGCGGACATGACCGAACTCGTGGGACGCACAGGAGAGATGCGTTCCAGAGTAGGCCGGCGGGGGGGAAGCCGCAACCTTCAGGACTCGGGACCGTTGATCGTCATCTGCACATCGAAGCCCGCATCTGATGAATCGAGGAGCACTTGATCTAATTTGGCTTTCGCCGCGGCAGTACGCTCCTCGGACGCCTCAGAGCGTGCGGCCGCCCTTTTCGCGGCCTCGGCTTCGAGGCGGGCCATCTTGGCATCGAAGTCTGCGTCGAAGTCGTTGGGAGTGGGCGGAGGTGGGCTGCTCATGCCTTCGCCGACCTCAAAGCCTCATCGGCCACGAGACGGCGAAAGTCATTCGCGGGCAGGTAGGTGCCGAACCGCTCGACGAGATAGTCATTCAGCGCGCGGTAAATCTCCAACAGGTGGTGCTGGACGGTCTCCTTAGTCGTTCCAGGTTCGACGAGGACGCGAAACTTCAACCTCGCGTGTTCGACCAAGTTCGAGGAGAGGATCACTTCGGCTTCGCTCTTCGTGAGTTGTGCGGGTTCGGGTGAGGTTGACGGAGGAGGAACTAGAGCCGTCATCGTGACGGGTTGATACGGGGGCGCTGCGGCGAACACGCTCGGCAAACCGGGCATCACACACGCCTGGCTAGACGGCGGCAGTGCTTCCGAGTGGTACGGGATAGGTTGGGACAGCGAGGCGGCCACCGGATCGACGGGCACGAGTGGCAAGACACATTCCGACAAATGCAGTTGGAACTTGGTCCGGCACGCCGGGCAAGTAAGTACCCTGTCCGGCCGGCCAGGTGCCACTTTCAGCCGGCGTAGGCATTTCGGGCAGGCGGTGAGCATCATGCGCGAGTCCTGTACTGATGCGACGATCCTTTAGGCGTGTGTGGGGTTTCATGGCGGCGAACCGATCACCACTGATTCGGATAGGAGTCACACCGCCAGCGGGTGTTCCCACTCGAGCGAGATGCCGACCACGGGCACGGTGGCATCGATCTGCCGACCCGGTGCGATCAGCCGAGCCAACCGCTCCTCCAATTCAACCGGAAACACGGTCGGACTCACCGCCACCGCTACTTGCCCATCCACCATGATCGTCCGCTCGCGGTCGTACTGTAACCCCAAGCCGGGGTCAATCGCTTTCAGTGCTTCGACGATCCGGTGGGCGTGTTCGGCCACCACCTCGGCCGACATGCCGGTCGGATAGCGTAGCTTCACTACGAGCCACACTGGGGATTTCACCTCCCACCCGGCGCAATCCGTGACACTCCCCGGCACCCCTTTCGCCCCGCTGACGGATCGCCCTTCGCTCCACATCGCTTCGGGGATGTCCGATTCCCAGTCCGAGCAGTCCGTCACGCTCCCGGCGACGCCTTTCAGCCCGCCTATGGATCGCCCTTCGCTCCACTCGTGGTTCGCCATCGTCACACCCTCCCTTGCGGGTGAAGCATGGTCACTTCGGCCGTGGGCCCGTTGACCGCCTGAAACCCGGTCGCCGATTCCGCAAAGACTCGGAACTCGTAGACTCCTTCCTCGCGGAACGGCAACTTCTTGAACTGGAAGGCGGTATCGTACACCGCCAACCGTGCGGTACTCGGGGCGAAATCGATGACCGTCGGCACACTTTGACTGATCGACCGCCACTCGAACTGGTTCGTACCTCGGTCGATCCGCTGGCGGAACTCGACGGCCAGCCGAACCGGTCCAAGTCCTCCCGTCAATTGAGTATACACCCAAACATCGAGTTCGCGGAACGGGAAGTTGGCCCCGGTCGGCAGAAACCGATACGGCCCCCACGGCCCACTCACGTCCCAGGTTTCCGTGGCGAGATCGAAGACCGCTGCCCGAGTTGGGAGGACGATCAATGCTCGGGGAGGAATGCACGTTCCGCCGGTAACTGGCGACATGGATCGACTCCGCAAGGTGGGTGTCGTGGACTGGTATAACATCTCGACCGCGAACGACCAAGGACAAAGGCGAATGACCCCCGACACCTTCCGCATCGCCCTGGTGCAGATGGGCTGCGACGCCGACCGCGACACCAATCTGGCGAAAGCGGAAGCGGCGATTGCCGACGCCGCCAAGATGGGCGCGCAGATCGTCTGCCTGCCGGAGTTGTTCACCGGCCCGTACTTCTGCCAGACGGAAGACTACAAGCTGTTCGACTTGGCCGAGCCGATCCCCGGCCCGAGTACGGATCGACTCGGTAAGGCGGCGAAGGCGAACAACGTGGTGGTCGTCGGCTCGCTGTTCGAGAAGCGGATGCCCGGCGTGTACCACAACACCGCCACCGTCCACGACGCCGACGGCAGCTTCCTCGGCATCTACCGCAAGATGCACATCCCCGACGACCCGATGTTCCTGGAGAAGTACTACTTCACCCCCGGCGACACCGGGTGGAAGGTGTTCGACACCAAGTATGCCAAGGTGGGCACGCTGGTGTGCTGGGACCAGTGGTATCCCGAAGCGGCGCGACTCACGGCACTGCAAGGGGCGGAGGTGATCTTCTACCCGACGGCCATCGGCTGGCACCCGAAGGAGAAGGCCGAGTACGGTGAGGCGCAGCACTCCGCGTGGGAGACCAGCATGCGGGGGCACGCCATCGCCAACGGCGTGTACGTCGGGGCGGTGAACCGCGTGGGGCATGAGAAACTGACCGGCGAGGGGTTGGAGTTCTGGGGGCAGTCGTTCGTGAGCGACCCGTTCGGCCGGCTGTTGAAGGTGGGCGGCGTGGCGAAGGAGGAGATCATCGTCATCGAGTGCAGTCGCAAGTGGGCGGAGGAGATCCGCCGCAACTGGCCGTTCTTCCGCGACCGCCGGATCGACGCCTACGGCGGCATTACGAAGCGGGTGGCGGATTGAACGCCGATAGAATGGTGGCAACCTGGAGAGGCCGCATGAACCCGCTGCTCGCCCGCATCACCACCGATCCGGCCATCTGCCACGGCAAGCCGTGTGTGCGCGGGCTGAGATATCCCGTCGAGATGCTGCTCGACCTGCTCAGCGCCGGGATGAGTGAATCGGACATCCTGGACGACTACCCGGATTTGGAAGCGGACGACCTGCGCGCCGTGTTCGCCTTCTCCGCCGCCCTCAGCCGGTCGAAACGTCTCGTCCCGGTGACGCCGTGAAGGTCATCATCGACGCCCAACTGCCGGCTCGCGCGGCCGGTTGGTTCGTCGCCGCAGGGTGCGACGCCGTTCACACGCTCGATCTGCCGCTGGCCAACCGCACCCCGGATGATGACGTGATCGCGCTGGCCGACGCCGATGGCCGCTGGGTAGTCAGCAAGGACGACGACTTCGTCAACTCCCACCTGTTGCACGGCCGTCCGGTGAAGCTGCTGTTGATCTCGACAGGGAACATCCGCAACCGCGACCTGGAAGCGCTGTTACTCGGGCTGATGCCGGACATTCTCCGCGAGTCCGCCACCTGCACGTTACTGGAAGTCGGTCGATTGGGGTTGATCGTCCGAGGCTAGACCCGTCCCCGTCCACATTGGTTTCCCATGCTCTCCTTCCGCACACTCCCGCTCCGCTCGCTCGCGTTCTACTGGGCGCACCAGTTGCCCGTGCTGCTCGGCGTGATGGTCGGGGCGGCGGTGCTCACCGGCGCGCTGCTCGTCGGCGAGTCGTTGCGGGGCAGCTTGCGGGCGCGGGCGGAGAAGCAGTTGAACGGCGTGCAATCGGCGTGGGTGGGCGAGCGGCTGATTCGTGAAGACGCCGTGCGTGGGTTGCCCGACACGACGCCGCTGCTGCTGCTCTCCGGTTCGGCCCGCAACGAGACCGAAGACCACGAAGCGACCCTCGGGAGGGTGTCGGTGATGGGCCTCGCCGACGCCGACCGCACGGCGTTCAACTTGCCCACTGGCGTGGTGCTGTCGCACCGCGTGGCGGAGAAGCTTGGCGTGCAGGCCGGTGGGTTCGTGTGGCTCGGGTTGGAGAAAGGCTCCCGCGTGCCGCGGGCGTCGCTCGTCGGCAAGCGCGACGTGTCCGACGTGACCAAGACGCTCAAGCTCAAGGTGGCTGCCGTCCTCCCGCCCGACCACGGCATGAACGAGTTCAGCCTCGCCCCCAGCCCGGCCCCGCCGCTGAACGTGTTCGTCCCTCTCGAACTGCTGCAAACGCAACTCGACCTGCCCGGCAAGGTGAACGCGGCTGTCAGCACGTCGCCCGATGTGAAGACGCTGAACGAGAAGTTGCACGCCAGGCTCACGCCGGCGGACCGCGGGCTGCGCATCCTGCCCGGTGACAAGTTCGATTCGGAGTTACGCGAGAAGACGTTCGCCACGCAGGGGTACGTGCTGGTGGAGAGCGAGAACTCCATCCTCGATGCGGCCACGCTCACGGCCGTGGAAGAGGCGGCGAAGCGCATCGGGGCACGCTCCGAACGCACGCTCTCGTACCTCGCCAACGCCGTCTACAAGGGCACGGAGAAGATCGCCAACACCGACAAGGAGACGAAAGCGCCGATGATGGGCTACGCCATCGTCAGCGTCGTCGATCCGTCCGCACCCGCCCCGCTCGGGCCGTTCCTGCCGCCGGGCGTGGCCGACCTGAAGGACGACGAAATTGCGTTGCTCGACTGGCCCGAATCGCCGCTGCCGAGGTTGAACAAGGGCGACCCCGTCACAGTCGCGTTCTTCAAGCCGGAGATGGAGGCGAGCATTCAGGAGGAGTGGCGGACGTTCAAGTTCGCCGGGTATGTGCCCTTCAACGGTGCGGCCGCCGACCCGAACCTGACCCCGCCGTTTCCGGGCGTGACCGACAAACCGAAGATCCGCCAGTGGCAGGCGCCGTTTGAAGTGAACTACGCCCGCGTAACTCCCGCCGACGACACCTTCTGGGAGACGCACCAGGCCACCCCGAAGGCGTTCATCAAGCGGGCGAAGCGAGACGCCCCGCTGTTCGAGAGTCGCTTCGGCGAAGCCACTTCGGTGCGGATCGCCCCGCCCGCGGGCAAGTCGAAGGAGCAAACCGCCGCCGAGCTGCGGGCCGCTCTGAAGGACACGCTCGACCCCGCCGCCGCCGGTCTGGTGTTCGTCCCGATCCGCGAGCAAGCCCTCGCCACCAGCAGCGGCGGCACCGACTTCGCCGCCATGCTGATGGCATTCAGCGGGTTGCTCATCCTGGCCGCGCTGCTGCTGGTGGCGATGCTCTTCCGGCTGGCCGTGGACCGCCGGGCGAAGGAGGTCGGGTTGCTGCTCGCCTCCGGGTACACGCCCAAGCAGGTGCGGTTGCTGCTGCTGGTGGAAGGGCTGCTCGTGTCCACCGTCGGGGCGACATTGGGTGCGGGGCTGGCCGTGCTGTACGCCGCCGGGATGCTGAAATTCCTGGCGTGGCTGTGGCCGGACAACAACGTCGGCGGGCTGCTGTCGCTGCACGTGAACGCCGGCCTGCTGGTGATCGGCGCCGTGTGTACGGTCGTGGTGGCCGTGTTCGCCATCTGGCTCGGCGTGCGGAAGCTGGTGAAACTGCCCCCGCCGGGGCTCTTGCGTGGAGCTACCACTGACACCGCGGTGTCAGTGAAGGCGGTGAACGCGAAACGCTCGCTCTGGATCGCCGCCGGGTGTGCGGTGGCGGGCGTCGGGTTGCTCGCCGCCGGCCCGCTCGGCGGGTCGGCCGACCAGCGAGCCGGCACCTTCTTCGGCGGCGGGTTGTTCCTCATGGCGGCCGGGGCGTTCGTCTTCCGCTGGTGGCTGTTCCGCCCCCGGGAAGCTGTGATGGACGGCCTCTCCGCCCTCGGCGTACGGAACACCACACGTGCGGCGAGTCGCAGCCTGCTTACCGTCGTGCTGCTCGCTCTGGCGACGTTCCTGCTGGTGAGTGTGGAGAGCTTCCGCAAATCGCCCGACGCCGCGTTCGCCGAGAAGACCGGCGGCAGCGGCGGCTTCCCCCTGCTGGCCGAGGCCGACATCCCCGTCTTCCACCGGCTCGACGGCCCCCGCGGGCAAGCGGACGTGATGAACGAGTTGGCCAAGGTGTACCAGGACGAGGAAATCGCCAGGCCGTTCGGCCCGGATCGCAAGACGCTCGCCGCGAACGCCGAAGCGGACTTGAAATCGATGACCGTCCTCCCGTTCCGGCTGAAGGGGGGCGACGACGCCAGTTGCCTGAATTTGCAGGCCGCCAGCCGCCCGCGGGTGATCGGTGCCCCGGACGAGTTGCTCGCCGACCGCCGGTTCGCGTTCGCCATGAGCGAGGCCAAGACCGACGAACAGAAGGCCAACCCGTGGCTGCTGCTGAACGAGAAGTTGCCAGACGAAACCATCCCCGTCGTCCTCGAAATCAACACGGCCCTCTGGCAACTGAAGACGTTTCTAGGCGGCACAATCACCATCCCGGACGGCACCGGCAAAGACGTGAAGCTGCGAGTCGTCGGGCTGTTGCAAGACTCGGTGTTCCAGTCCGAGTTGATCGTGAGCGACGCCAGCTTCCGCACGCTGTACCCGCTCGAAGAAGGCTACCGCCTGTTCCTCATCGACGCCCCGGCCGACAAGCGCGAGCGGGTCGGGCAGTTGCTCGAAACCGGCCTGCGGGCGAACGGCCTGACCGTCACGCCGACCGCCGAGCGGGTGCAGAGCTATCAGGCGGTCATCGGGGCGTACCTGAGCACCTTCCAGTTGCTCGGCGGGCTGGGCCTGCTGCTCGGCGTGTTGGGGCTGGCGGCGGTCATGCTGCGGGCCATCTGGGAACGGGCCGGCGAGTTGGCGTTGCTCCGGGCGGTCGGCTACCAGACGGCTGATTTGCAACGCATCGTGCTGATCGAGAACATCCTGCTGCTGCTGGTGGGCGTCGGCGTTGGGCTGACCGCGGCACTGCTTTCGGTGATCCCGAACCTGGCGCTCGGTGGGCAACTCGGCTCGGTGCGGCTGGGCGTCATGCTCGCTGCCGTGCTGGTGGTCGGCGTGCTGGTCGCCCTGCTCACCACCGTCCGCGCGGCGAAAGTGCCACTGATCCCGGCGTTGCGGAAAGAGTGAATTTACCGGGAGCGCGGGCGTCCCGCCCGCTGGTCCCACCCTACTTGCTCCGAACGGCAAACCCGTGTTCTGTGAACCACGACGACGACTTGCGGAGCAGGCTGTCTGCCTGGTCCGCTTCGACGGCCGCTCCAAACACCGGCAAATACCAGCCGCCACGGAGGTACACTGCCGGGCCGGAGCGCACTACCACCGCCCTAGTGCCGCGTTTCTCCCGCACGGTGACGACCGAGTACCACGGCAGCGCGGCCCACACCGATAAGTCTGGCGAGTCACCGAGCGGGATCGACTTCGCCCCCCGACGCACTTTCGTGAACGCCTCCCCTGAGAGTTCGATCTCCCGTCGCTCCGGTTCGCCCCCGGGCCATTCCACCGTCTCGGCTCGCACTTTTCGCCCCTTCGCTTCAGCCAGCGTTAATCGCGCGACCTCGCAGCGGTGGCATTCATTCGGGTAACGTTTCGGCAGGTGGCAGGCACAGAAGAAGATTACCCGCCGGCGGGAGTTGCTCACCGATTCCGCCAAGTTGAGCAACAGCCGCGCGTCTTGCGGTCGATCAATCCTCATCGTGCCACCTTCCGCTATCGCGCTGTTCCCCAACCCCTCGAACCACCGATAGCGGTCAGCCCCCAACAATTTAGCGAAGCGATCACCGACGAACGCGGGGGCGCGACCCGCCCGCTTCAAGCGGATGTCTACGAACACGGGTGGCGCGTACCCGCGGGCGGATTCTACCGCATCGACCGATTCGATCAGGCGTTCGGCGGCTGTCCCCCAACCCCAGTAGCCCCAGGTGAACAGTTGCAGCGTTGACATGGAGACTCCGCCGGGTAGTGCGAACGGTATACCTTTGATACGCCTGCGACGGCCAATTTTCCCGTTCGCCCCCGTGCGTACAATGCGCCGATTTCCCACCCCCCCGGCTCCGCCCCGATGTCCGACTCCTCACCCGCCCTGTTCCCGTCCGGCCCGTGGACCGGCTTCTTCCTCGACCCCCGCGTGCCCGGTCGTCACCAGATGGAGCTGCGGCTGACGTTCGCCACCGGTCGCATGACCGGCGAGGGCCGCGACCGGGTCGGCACGTTCGACGTCGACGGCACCTACTCGACCGACAGCGGCAAGTGCGCCTTCACCAAGCAGTACGTGAAGAAACATGCCGTCCACTACGCCGGGTACAACGAGGGCAAGGGCATCTGGGGCACCTGGAAGCTGGACGACGCGACCGGCGGGTTCCACATCTGGCCGGAGGGCATGGCCGACCCGACGGTGCAGCACCTGAGCGAAGAGGCCGACGTGCCGGCCGACGGCGGGACGACGAAGAAGCGGAAGAAGAAGCCGCAGCCGGTCGGCGGGTGACGTGCTGATGGAACCGGGAACGCAGTGACCGGGTGAGCTGTTGGCACCCGGGCATTGCGTTCCCGGTTCCACATTCAACACGGCCCCTTCGCTTTGACCCCACCGCCGACATCGGCTATCCTTTCAGTCCCACCCCACTCGCACGTTCGGGAAGTCCGCCATGCCCGCCTGCTCTGGTCCGTCGCGCCGGGACGTGTTGCGGTTCGGCTCCGTCGCCCTCGCCGGGGCCGCCGCCGGCGTGTCGCCGTTCACCCTGCGGGCCGGTGAACCCGAAGCCGCCTCCAACGACCCGGCCGTCATCTTCGTCTGGCTGCCCGGCGGCCCGCCGCACCAAGACACCTTCGACATGAAGCCGGACGCCCCGGCCGAGTTCCGCGGCGACTTCCGCCCGATCCGCACCAACGTGCCCGGCCTCGACATCTGCGAACACCTGCCGAGCCTGGCCAAGATCGCCGACAAGTTCAGCCTCATCCGCTCGGTGTCGCACACGTTCGCCGACCACGGCGGCGGGCACAAGAAGTTCCTCACCGGCCGCGACCCGCTCCAGCCGGTCGGGTTCGTGAACGACCACCCGATGGTCGGCAGCATGGCGGCCAAGCTGATGGGCGAGGGGAAGAAGCTGCCCAGCTACGTGTGCGAGGTGGACGGCGGGCGGCAGGGCATCGACACGTTCAGCTTCGGCAGCTCGTACCTCGGGCAAGGCACGCACCCGTTCATGCTGGTGGGCGACCCGTCGGACCCGAAGTTCGGCGTGAAGAACCTGAGCACGCTGCCCGGCACCGAGCACAAGTTGGCCGACCGCCGCAGCCTCCTCGCCCGCTTCGACCAGCCGATGCCTCACGACGAGTCCGGCGTGGCCGACGCCCTCGACACGGCCCGCGGGCGGGCGTTCGACCTGATGACCAGCACGGCCGCGAAAGACGCCTTCGACCTGACCAAACTGACGCCGCGTGAGCGAGACCGCTACGGCAACCACCGCTACGGCCAGCGGTGCCTGATGGCCCGCAAGCTGGTGGAGGCCGGCGTGCGGTGGGTGACGCTGGTGCTGGAGAACGCCACCCCGTTCGGGCAGGAGATGATCAAGGACGGCCTCTACAACTGGGACAGCCACGCGGTGAACGGGCACATCTTCAAGGACACGCAGCACAAGCTCGGCTTCCTGGATCAGGCGCTGACGGCACTCATCAACGACCTGTACGACCGCGGCCTCGACAAGCGGGTGATGCTGGTGGTGACGGGCGAGTTCGGCCGCTCGCCGAAGGTGGAGAACCTGAACGGGCGACCGGGCCGCGACCACTGGCCGCAGGCGATGAGCATCCTGACGAGCGGCGGCGGCACGAACACGGGCGTGGTGGTGGGCAGCACGACGAGCAAGGCGGAACAGCCGAAGGACCGCCCGTTGACACCGAACGACCTGTGGGCGACGGTGTTCGGGCACCTGAAACTGGACTGGAAGAACACCAGCTTCCTCGACGGCTCCGGCCGCCCCATGCCCATGCTCACCGACGGCGAACCGATCAAGGAGTTGGTGGGGTGAAGTGGCCTGTTCGCTCCGCGAGCGGGATTCGACCCAGCCGCGGAGCGGCGACAGACGTTAGCCAGGGGTGAAGCGAGCGA
>JANNQE010000484.1:0-2249 GCA_031441625.1 Planctomycetia bacterium | reverse complement strand
CTCCGCACCATCGCCTACACCCAACTCGACCCGGACACCAGGGCGTACCTCCGCTCCGTGCGGCAGGCCCGCGGGCGTGGGATGCCCGGCGTCTTCGACGCCAGCTCCGACTCGCGGGCGGTCCTCGCATTCCTGATCGGCCTCGTCGTCATCCCACTCTTCCTGTGGTTCGGGTACAGCACGAACAAAGCGCCGTGGGCGATGGCCATGCTCCAGACGGCCGGCGTCATGTTCGGCGGGTGGCTGATCGTGTACGCCTTCCGCCGCTGGTTCGCCGGCACCGACCGCTACGCCGGCAAGTTCGTCTACTTCGACCCCGAGCACGTGTTCGTCGGCAAGGGGGAAGAACTCGACTACGCCCGGCTGGACGAGGACACGGCCGTCGAACCGGACGGCGACTCGGCGGTGAAGGTCCGTACCGAAGCGGGATCGTTTCGCGTGCCGGTGCCGTCGCGGGCGGTCGGCCTCTACGTGGCCGACTACTACGACGCCCTGGGGCACCTGCGACGTGGGGCCAGCGACGGCTGGTGGAGCGACGTGTCGGCCGCCGAACTCGGCGCGATGGCGCGGTTCATGGTGGTGAACGAGCGGGTGCCGAGCGGCATCAACGAGGTGAACCTCGAAGTGGAAGACCTGCCGGAGGAGGTGCGACCGGCCCGCGGCAAGCCGAGTGGTCTCCTGCGATACCTGATCATCCTGCTTGTCGGCGGGGCGGTGTTCGCCGGGTTCACGTTCACCAACAAGCCGCTGCACGACGAGGGCGCGTTCGCCGGGGCGAACCAGACTAGCCCGGCCGACCTGCGGCACTACATCGCCGACCCGAACACCGAGGCGCACCACGCCGAGGCCACGAAGAAGCTGAAAGACCTCTACGCCGCGAAGCGGGCGGGGCTGGCCGTCCGGACGAACGCCGAGCCCGAACCGCGGGACGCCTTCCTCACGCTGCTCGACTCGCTCGACGGCCCCGAGACGCCGGCCGTGTCGATTCACGTGACCGACGCCAGCGGGAATGCCACCGGCACCAGTTGGGCGAACGCCCTCCGCACCCGACTGGCCGACGGCATCGGCACCGAGGTGGGCCAGGAGTACATCCTGTTCGTACAGAAGCCTGACGACCCCGGCAGCAAGGCGCTGATGGAGTTGACGTACAACACACTGCCGAGCGGTCAGCTCACGTGGACGCTCGAGTTGCGGGTGAAGCCGACCGACGAGAAGCCGTATGCCACAGTTACCCGCCTCGTGGCCGAGGCGAACGCGACCTCGAGCGAGGCGGTGTACGCCGACGTGATGAAGAAGATGCTCGGCAACGCCCCCGCCGCCCCGCCCGCGCTACCGTTGGACGACTGGTGAGCCAGTTGATTTGGCGAACGGCACGACGTGAGTCCGCCGGTGTGTTTCAGTAGAGGCGGACTCACGTCGCGCCGTTCGCCATGCCGACCCGTTACGCCACGCTCACCCCGACCAAAATGTTGTACCCGGCGTGCGCCCCGACCGCGACGCCCAGCCCGCGGGTGGCGAACAGGAAGGTGAAGATCAGCCCGGCGGCGGTGCGGAACAGGAATACCGGCGTGGACATCGGCTCGCCGGCCGGCCCCACGTGGTGCGCCGCCGCGAACGCCAGCGCCCCCAGCAGAGCCGCCAATGGGACGGCGACGAACTTCGGCACGAACGCTAGCCGGATGACCATCGCCAGCAGCCCGTACAGCCCGAGGCGGAACAGCACCTCTTCGTAGATGCCCGCCCCGACGAACCGCACCACCTGCCCGGTGGCCACCGGTTGGAAGCCGACATCTTGCGTGGGCAACCCCACCTGATCGAGCAGGGGGATGAAGTTGCGGCTGAGCGCCCACAGGGCGGCGGCGAACACGGCACTTTCGAGGAACATGCCGAACACGGCGGCGAGCGGGCGGGCGGGCCGCTCCTTCCACTTCCACACAGTGTGAATGACCAGCACGGTCAGTACCGCGACCGGCAACGCCCACGCGATCGACACGTCGTTGACGACCAGTTGGTTCCGCACCCAGGCGTCGGCCCCGTTCCGCAGTTCGTTCGACCCGCTCCACCCGCCGCCCAGCACGACCACCATCACCTCATAGAAGGCGAGCAACGGGAGGACGAACAGCAGCGCCGAGAACGGGTGTCGGGTGGACTTCAGGTAGTCGAGCATGGCGGCGGAACCCGCGGGGCGGTTGTTCTGGTGATTCGCCGGCGGGATTCAGATCTTGTAGGGTGGCCCGCTCTCGCCGAGA
>JANNQE010000483.1:0-12059 GCA_031441625.1 Planctomycetia bacterium | reverse complement strand
CACTGCGTTCCCGGTTCCAGTCGGGCCTCACTCCCGCTTCGCGGTCGCTCGACCACGACCTACAAATACGGCTGAAACAACTCCGTCGTGAAGTACCGTTCCATGCGATCCGGGAACACCGTCACCACCTGCATGGCCGCGTCGCCCCGCATCTTGAGCACCTCGCACGCGGCGGCGTAGTTCAGCCCCGAACTCGGGCCGACGGGGAAGCCGAGCTTCATCAGCCGTCGGGTGGTGGCGATCGCCAGTTCGTCCGGCACGTCGATGGTGAGCAACCCCGGCAAGCGCTCTTCGGAAAAGATGGTCGAGATGCGGTCCACCACACCTGGGATGCGAGCGCTGAAGCTGCAACACTCCACGTCGCCGTCGCCGTACAGGTTGACCGGCCGGGCGTGAACCGGCACCACCGGGCAGCCCACGTCGCGGCACCCCATGAACAACCCCACCAGCGTGCCGCCGGTGCCGACGCCACTCACCACCGCGTCCACCCGACCGCCGGGGATCACGTCCACGATCTCGCGGGCGGTGGTGAAGCGGTGGGCGTCGGCGTTGTCGTCGTTGGCGAACTGCCGCGGCAGGAAGGCGCCGTGTTCGGCGGCGAGGCGCTCAGTCTCGGCAATCGCCCCGCGGATGCCCGCCTCCTTTGAAGTGGTCGTCACCTCTCCGCCGTAGGCCTTGATGATGAGCACCCGCTCGCTGCTCACCCCTTCGGGCATGACGGCGATGAACTTCAGCCCCATCTGGGCGCACGCCAGCGCCAGGGCGATGCTCGTGGACCCGCTCGACGCCTCCGCCACCAAGCTGCCGCACGACACCCGGCCGCCACGCCACGCCTTTTCGAGGATGAACCGGGCGATGCGGTCTTTGGTCGATCCGGACGGGTTGAAGAATTCCAGCTTGCACCACACCGGGGGCAAGGCGGAGTCGAGTTGCACCGGCACAAGCGGCGTGGGGGCAACGCGGTTCAGGTAGCGATGACAACCGGGCAGGTCGGACATGGTCAATTTCACCAGGAGAGTCCACCACGAATCACACGAAGATCACGAATGAAGACACACAATCAGTCGGCACCACGATAAGAGTGAGCCGAATCGCCGCTGAAGATTCGTGTGATTGGTGCGATTCGTGGTGCCCCCTGTTTCCCTCCACATCACACCTTCTTCTTGAAGTACTCGAGGGTCCGCTTCAGTCCTTCCTCGCGGTCCACTTTGGGTTCCCACCCGAGCAACTTGCGGGCGAGCGTGATGTCCGGCTTCCGCTGCTTCGGGTCGTCCGGCGGCATCGGGCGGAACACGATCTGCGATTTGCTGCCGGTCAGCCGCAGGATCTCGTCGGCGAACTGGCGGATGGTGATCTCGGCCGGGTTGCCGATGTTCACCGGCAGGTGGTAGTCGCTGTTCAGCAGGCGGTAGATGCCGTCCACCAGGTCCGAGACGTAGCAGAAGCTGCGGGTCTGCTGCCCCTCCCCGTACACGGTCAGCGGCTCGCCCCGCAGCGCCTGCCCGACGAAGTTGGGCAGCACACGCCCGTCGTCGAGGCGCATCCGCTCGCCGTACGTGTTGAAGATGCGGATGATGTGCGTGTCCACCCCGTGCTCGCGGTGGTACGCCATGGTCATCGCCTCGGCGAACCGCTTGGCCTCGTCGTACATGCTCCGCTCGCCCACCGGGTTCACGTTCCCCCAGTAGTCTTCCGTCTGCGGGTGCACCACCGGGTCGCCGTACACCTCGCTCGTGCTGGCCAGCAGGAAGCGGGCGGCGTGCGCCTTGGCGATGCCCAGTGCCACCCACGTGCCGAGGGAGCCGACCTTGAGCGTCTGGATGCTGCTCTTCACGTAGTCCACCGGGCTGGCCGGGCTGGCGAAGTGCAGCACGTTGTCCACCAGCCCGTCGATGTGCAGCGGCTCGCTGGCGTTATGCACGATCAGCTTGAACTTCGGGTTGCCCCGCAGGTGGGCCACGTTCGCCGGCCGGCCGGTGATGAAGTTGTCCACGCACACCACCTCGTGCCCCTCGGCCAGCAGGCGGTCGCACAGGTGCGACCCCAGGAAACCGGCCCCGCCGGTGATGAGCGTGCGGATCATGTCCAGTCCTCCCGAACGGTGGTGAAGCGCGATTGTGCCGGGATACGCCCACCGGAGCGGCATTCAAGGGGAATCGGTTGAATGCCGGCGGGGTCCGAGCGAAGATGTGAGTACACCCGCCGGAGGGCTTGCGATGTCCGCCCGCTGGACCACCCCGACCCGCCGGCCGAACGGCGGCCTGCGGGTCATCCCCCCGCCGACCGACCGCCACGTCACCGGCGTCGTGCTCGTCGGCGTGGCCATCGGGTTCGTCACGTTCGGCACGCTCTCCGCGTTACATAAGGGTGGCGACGGGGCGGTGGGCTGGCAGGTGTTCGTGGTCCTGGTCGGGCTGGTCGCCGTCTGGCTGCGGCTGCTGTCCGGGGTCGTCTTCCCGGTCGGGGTCACGCTCGCCGACGGGCGGTTCGGCCTTTCCCGGAACCTGTTCGGCCGACTGGTGTGGGGTGTATGGGTACCGGCCGAACGAGTGCGGCGGCTGGTGGTGCGGCACTCGGGCGAGAGCGTGGCCGGCACGCTGGCGGCCGGGACGGACGACTCCCCGCTGACACTGGTGGCGAACCGCGGGCGGGAGGACTTGCGGGCGGTGGCGAACGAGTTGGCCGCGGCACTCGGTGAGGTCACGGTGACGGACGAGGACACCCACTTCACCGGCCGACGGGCCGAGCAGCCGGTGTTCAGCCGACTGCACACCGACGGCGAGACCGTCCGCCTGCCCGCGGTGTCGGTGGAAGTGGCGCGGCCGGTGACGGAGTTGCGGCGGTTCGGCCCGGAGTTCCGCCGACTCCGAACCGGCTACGGGCTGTGGGCGCTGGGCGTGCTCTTGCTGGTGGCGTTGGGCGGGCTGGCACTGGGGCTGGTGGGGTGGGCGTCGGTGGAAGTGCTGGTGTGGGGCTACACCTCCGAACGAGTCCACATCGACGGCGTCAGTCTCCCGCACGACACGCCAATTCCCGACCTGCCGACGCGGTCGCTGACGGTCGCCCGGCCCCTGCTGCTGACCGTAACGTTTCACGGCGGGTTGTTCGTCCTCGGGCTGTGGCTCGGCCGGAGGCTGATTCGCTCGGTGCGGCGGACGACCGCACTCGTTCTCGTCACCCGCACCATCCGCACCCGCTCCCGCCCGCGGTCGATCACCCTCACCCTCGCCGCCGAAGCGCTGACCGTCGCGTGGCCGGGCCGAGAACCCACCTCCTGGGCGTGGGCCGACGTGACCGCGGCGCGGGCGTACCGGGTCATTCACGAGAGCAGCGGCGAAGGGGGCAGCAGCTCCACCGTCGTCGAGTGGCTGGAAGTGTGGTTCCGATCGGGCGAGGTGTGGACCCTCCGCGGGTTGGACGGGGCCGACTGGGAATGGCTGGCGACGCGAGTCCGCACGGCCGCCGGGTTGCCCGAACCCGCCCCGGTGGTGGTGGAATGACGCCCTCTCTTGCCCGGACACGAGGGGGCGGGGATACTGGACCGTATGGTCGAATCTCGGAACACCACCGCCCTGCCCCTCCGCGATGCGGCCCGCGGGCAGCGGAACCTGGACGCCCTGCGTGCGGCCGTCGGCGACGAGCGGTTCGCCGAACTGCTCCCGCACCTCGGCCGGCTGCTCGCCCGCTCGCCCGACGCAGACCTCGCGCTCAGTCACGTCGAACGGGTGCTCGGCACCCCGCACGGGGCGGCGCAGGTTCCCGCGCTACTGGCCAACTCCGCCCGCGGGCTGGACGGGCTGCTACAACTGCTCGCCGTGTCGCAGTTCTTCGCCGACACGTTCGTCACATACCCCGAGGCGTTCGACCTGCTCCGCGCCGCCCCGCGGCGGAACCCGGTCACCGACGAACTGACCGCCGAGTTGAAAGCCATCACCGACGCCTGCACGGACGACGCCAGCACGCTCCTCGCCTTCCGCCGTTTCCGTCAACTGCACATGCTGCGAATCGGAGCGAACGACATCCTGCGGGATCGCGCGCTGGAAGAAGTGACCCGCGAGCTGGCCCGCGTCGCCGACTCGTCCATCAAGATCGCCCTCGCCACCGCGATAAAGACGATCAGCAAGCGGTTCGGCGCGCCGACGACCGGGGGCGTGCCGGCCCGCATCGCCGGGTTCGCGTTCGGCAAGCTGGGCGGCGACGAGTTGAACTACTCGTCGGACATCGACCTGATGTTCGTGTACGACCGCGACGGCGAGACCAACAAGAAGAGCGGGGCCGTCACCAACGCCGAGTACTACAGCCGCGTGGTGGCCGAGCTGGTGCGGCTGCTGTCCAGCGTGACCGACCGCGGGTTCGCCTACCGCGTCGATTTGCGGCTGCGGCCCGAGGGGAACGCCGGGCCACTGGCGAGATCGTTCGACTCCACCGTCAGCTACTACGACTCGCGGGGCCGCACGTGGGAGCGGCAGGCGCTCATCAAGCTCCGCCCGGTGGCCGGCGACCGCGACCTGCGGAAGGAGGTGATGGCGGCCATCGAGCCGTTCGTATACCGCAAGTATTTCAGCTTCTCCGAGATCAACGAGGTGAAGGCGCTGAAGCGGAAGATGGAGCAGCACGCCACCCGCAGCGGGATCGACGACACGGACGTGAAGACCGGCCGCGGGGGTATCCGCGACGTGGAGTACACGGTGCAGTTCCTGCAACTGCTGAACGGCGGCGACCTGCAAGCGGTGCGGCAGCGGAACACCCTGCTGGCTCTGGACGCCCTGGAGATCGCCGGCTGCCTGAACCCACAGGAGACGTACCTGCTGTCCGACGCCTACCGCTTCCTCCGCCGCACCGAACACCGCCTGCAACTGCTTTTCGACCAGCAGACGCACAAGCTGCCGACCGGCGTGGACGACCTGCGGACGCTGGCCAAGCGGATGGGGTACGGGGAAGTGCGGAGTGCGGAACGCGGAATGCGGAATGAAGCCAGCCCGGATGTGGTTGGCGGATCCGACCTGTCTTCTCACTCCGCACTCCCCGCCCCGCACTCCGCACTGGCGGCGCAAAGGCGGTCGCCCCTCGATGAGAGCCAGGAGCCGACGCTCGACACGCGGCAGTTGCTCATCGACCCGCTCGACCTGTTCCTGAAGGACTTCCACGACAAGACGGCGACGAACCGCGCCATCCTCGACCACCTGCTGCACCAGACGTTCGCCAACGACGGCGGCGGGTCCGAACCCGAGAGTGACCTGATTCTGGACCCCGACGCGGACGACGCGGCGGTGCGGGCGGTGCTGAAAAAGTACCCGTTCCGCGACGTGAAGGCGGCGTTCCACAACCTCAACCGGTTGGCGCAAGAGGCGGTGCCGTTCCTCTCGCACCGGCGGTGCCGGCACTTCCTGGCCAGCATCGCCGCCCCGCTCTTGCGAGCCGTCGCCGACACCCCCGACCCGGACGGCACGCTGAACGACCTGGAGCGGGTGACGGCCAGCCTGGGGGCCAAGGCGGTGCTGTACGAACTGTTCAGCGTGAACCCGCCGAGCCTGAAACTGTACGTGGACATCTGCGCGAGCAGCCCGTACCTGTCGGGCATCCTGACGAACAACCCCGGCATGATCGATGAGCTGCTCGACAGTCTGGCGCTCGACCAGCCGCGGGCGGGCGAGGAAGTGAAGGCCGAGTTGAGCGAGCTGCTCCGCGGGGCCATCGACATCGACCCCATCTTGCACAGCTTTCAAGACAAAGAACTGCTCCGCATCGGCGTGCAAGACCTGCTCGGGAAGACCGACATCCACACCACCACGGCCGAGTTGAGCGACGTGGCCGACGCCCTGTTGAACGCCGTGTTCGACCTGACCGAACCGGGCGTGCGGGCGAAGCTGGGCGACCCCACCGGCACCTACGCCATACTCGGGTTGGGCAAACTCGGCGGGCGGGAGATCAGCTACCACTCGGACCTGGACGTGGTACTCGTGTACGCCGGCGAAGGGAACGACGCCCAGCACTACTACACCACGCTCGCCCAGAAGGCGATTAACCTGGCCAGCCGGCCGGGGCCGCTCGGCAAACTGTACGAGGTGGACATGCGGTTGCGGCCGACCGGCAAGTCGGGCAGCCTGGCGCTGTCGCTCGACGAGTTCGAGCGGTACTTCGGCTGCACGGCCCAGGTGTGGGAGCGGCTGGCCCTCACGCGGGCGCGGGTGGTGCGGGGCGGGGGCGAGTTCGCCGACAAGCTGATGACGTGCGTGCGGGAGGCGGTGGCGGGGAAGGCGGACGCGGTGCCGACGGCGGAAGTGGCGGCCATGCGGGCGAAGCTGGAGGGGGCGGCCAACCCGCGGAGCCTGAAGCGCGGTCGCGGCGGGCTGGCCGACGTGGAGTTCGCCGTTCAGTTGCTGCAACTGCGGCACGGGCGCACACATCCGGACGTGCTGAAGGCCAACGTGTGGGACGCGCTCGACGCACTCGCCGCGGCCGAGTTGCTTGGCGAAACAGATGCGACCGCACTGCGAGACGGGTACTCGTTCCTGCGGTTCGTGGAGGCCCGCTTGCGGATCGTCACCGACCGCCCGCTCACCGAGATCCCCGAAGCGGCCGACGATCTGGCCAAGCTCGCCCGCCGCAGCGGGTTCGCCTCAGCGGAAGCGTTCCTGACGGAACTGGCCGCGAAGCGGGCCGCCGTGCGGAAGGCCTACGAGCGGGTGCTGGGGTAGGTCAGCCGGTTGCAGTGAGCCGCCGCGATCGGATACAATCAAATATCTGATTCGGATCGAAACACAGCCGAGAGGTGAGGCGATGGACCGGGTCACGTTTACGGGCACGGTGCGGGCGTTCAAGCAACGGACGCCGTTCCAGCCGTTCACCGTGGTGACGGTGTCGGGCCAGCGGTACGAGGTGGACCACCCGGAGGCCATCGCTGTGCGGGACGGGCTGGCGTTGTTTGCCGCTCCCGGCGATGTCCCTGTCATTTTCGACTACCAGGGGGTGAGCGAAGTGGTCGGCGACCTGTCCGGCAACCCGATACCGGCGTGAGCGGTACAGAGTTGTAGTAGACCTTTGTCGTGTTGTGTGTCACAGTCGGCGAAATCGGTCTCCGGGTCACGTTCGCCCGGTCGCCGTGTCGTGTCGGCAGTCGTGCGGGCGAATGTTGTTCGCCCAATGAACTTACTGTTCACTTGTTCCGCTGTCGCCGAACACACCGTCCCCGTAGCAAATCTTCATTCTCCGGTCCTTCATTGGATGTTCACGCATGTCCGACTCGCTCCTGGCGGCGTTGGCCCCGTTGCTCACTCGCGCCGCCGCGTTCGTTGAGGCGAACCCCGTCCTGAAGGCCGAGGTGGCCACCGCCGCCCGCGCCCTCGTGGCCTGGGCCGAACCGCCCGCACCGACTGTCGCCCTCGCACCCGTCGTCGTCCCCGTTGAACCCGTCGCGGTCCACGCACCGCCCGTCATCACACCCGTCGTCCCGCCCGTCGTCGAACTGCCCACCGCCCCGCGCGAGTCGGTGCTCGACCAACTGATCCTGCCGGTGCCCATCTCGGCGCGGTCGTCGGTCGTGCTGCCACCGGCGCACACCCCGGCCCCGGTCGGCGACCACAGCCGCGAGTTCGTGCCGCTGCCCCTGGCCACCGTCGCCGCGCGGTGTCGGCTGAAGGCCGCCGCCGCCAAGATCATGGCCCGCAAGGCGACCGGCGTCACCGACACGGCGGCGGAAGAGGAGACGCTCCGCACGCAGGCCGAGGTGATCCCCGACTGCGGCTTGTGGATGCTCGACCCGCACGGCTACCCGAAGAGCAAGGCCGTGTGGGACGACCTGGCCGGCGGGTTCCAGGTGGTGGCGGCGTCGGCCGACCTGTTGCGGGTGTGGGTGGGCAACGGGCCGGAGATGGCCGTCGGTCAGGAGGTGCTGACTCACGCGGCCGAGGCGCAGTCGATGCTCCTGTACGCGGTGGCCGACGTGGGCTGGGTGTCGCGGGATCACGAGCAGGTGCAGATGTTCGTCCACATCCGCGAGTTGGGCAAGCAGCACCAGATTTATGTGCCGCGGTTCCTCCGCCGCGAAGACCCGGCCGACCCGAAGAACTGGCCGAACCTGGCCGAGCGGCTGAAGGCGTTGTCGGCCCGGTTCAAGCCGATCACCGGCATGCCGTCCGCCAACGGCACGCCGGCCGGAGACCCGGTGAAGGTGCGGAAGAAGGCGCTCGACAACCTGCGGTTCAAGCTCCGCAAACTGGCCGACGACCCGTCGGCGCTCGGCGACGAGTGGCCGCGGGTGGTGGAACTGCTCGACCAGGCGGTGAGCGCGGGCGTGCCGCCGAGCAGCCTCGAGTTGCGCGAACTGCTGCTGCCCGTGTACGACAACGTGCCCGACGACCTGCCCACGACTGTTGGGGCCGAGAGGGTGTTCCGCGCGATCGAGCTGTACCGCGACTCGCAAGCCGCGGCGGTCGAGCCGCCGGACGCGCCGCCGACGCTGTCGGCCGAGGTGATGCGGGCGCGGGAACTGTTGGCGGGGAAGGAGCTGGTGCTCATCGGCGGGCAGCGGCGGCCCCACCACGTGGCAAACCTGCGGACGGCGCTCGGGCTGGCCGACGTGCGGTGGCTGAGCACGCCCGACCACACGTCGTTCACCTTCTTCGAGCCGGACATCGCCCGGCCGGACGTGGCGGCGGTGGTGCTGGCCATCCGCTGGTCGAACCACGACTACGCCGAGGTGCAGCGGTACTGCGACAAGTACGGCAAGCCGCTCATCCGCCTGCGGGCCGGGTACAACCCGAATCAGGTGGCGCACCACCTGTTGACTCAGGCGGGCGAGCGGCTGGCGGCGATGGCGAAGGCGGCGGCGAGCGAGGGGTTCGCCGCGGGGTTGTAGCCGTCTCGTGAACTCGGGTGGTCCGAACCCAGGCGGCTGACGCCGCCGGTTCACCGGATGACCGCCACCTCGGCCACCAGGCCCGGCCCGAAGCCGAGCAGCACCCACGGCCGCGGGGCGTTCCGCGCCCGCAGGCGGCCCACCACGAACAGCACCGTCGGCGACGACATGTTCCCGTAGTCGGCCAGCACCCCGCGGGATTCGGCGAGCGCGTCGGGCGGCAATTTCAGCGCCGCTTCGGTCGCGTCCAGAATCTTCGGCCCGCCCGGGTGAACCGCCCAACTGCCCACGTCGGACACGCTCAGCCCCTGCGAGTTCAGCCACTTCGAGAGCCACGGCCCCAGCCCCCGCTCGATGGCGGCGGGGATCTTCTTCGACAGAATCATCTCGAACCCGTGGTCGCCGATCACCCACCCCATCAGGCCGGTGGTGTCGGGGAACAGGCACGAGCCGGTGGCGGTGACTGTCGGAACATCCCCCCCCTGACGGTCGGGTGTCTGACCACCGATGATCGCGGCGGCGCCGTCGGCGAAAAGCGCGTTCGCCACCACCTTGTCGGCGCTCATGCCGTAGTAGTAGTGCAGGCTGCACAGCTCCACCGCCACCATCAGCACTACGGCGGTCGGGTCGGACGCGAACGCCAGGCACGTCCGCAGGCCGTTGATCGCCCCGTGACAGCCCATGTACCCGACCTGCACCCGCTGCACGTCCGCCCGCAACCCGAGCGTGCGGATGAGCACTTCGTCCACGCCCGGCGCGACGAACCCGGTACACGACACCGGCACCAGGTGCGTCACGTCGCCCGCTGACAGCCCGCTGTCAGTGAGGGCACGCCCGGCGGCCGTGACGGCCAGCGGCGGGGCGTGTTCGGCGTACATCTTCATCCGCACGGCGGTGGACGGGCCGAGCGGGTCGGCACCGGGCAGGAAGGGCGACCCGGTCAGGCGGGTGCCGTCGAGCACGTCGCGGACCACCGCCCGGTCGTGAACCATGTGGCGGGTGTTCACCCCACTGCCGGCGTAGATGTCGGCCAGGAACGACGAGCGGGCGACGACGGGATCGCTGAGCACGCGGGCGAGTCCCAACCCCTCCTCGCGGGTGATGACGTTGGCGGGGGTGGCGGTGCCCAGGCCGAGCAGTGCGAGCGGCATCAACGGTCTCGGAAGGAAGTGCCGCTCGGCGCGACACACGTGGGTCAGTTCGGGGGGGTCGCCGCACGACCCGATCAGTCGGCCGCCGGCGTGCGGTCGGATCACCCGGCCGCGTCGCGATCTTCGCCGGCGTTCACCCGCTCGAACGTCGGCAGCGGCACCAGCCCGAGCGCCGCCCGCATCGCGGCCACGCGGTTCATCAGGTGCAGCCGCGTGGCCATCTGATCGGCCAGCACGTCCGCCGGCACCGGTTCCGCCGCCGACACCCCCACGTCAATCTTACGGCGGAAATCCATCGGCTTGTTCTGCGTCGGCGGGCCGTTCATGAAGCTGAACTTGCTCCCCCACCCGCCTTCCACCCAGCACGCCACCACGGGAGTCTCCGGCCGGGCGCTCAGGATCCGCCACACCCCTTGCCCGAACCGTCGGAGGGGCACCTCCTCCTTCCGCCGCAAGTACCCCTCCGGGAAGATGACCACCACCTCGCCGCGGTCGAGCGCCGCCACCGCCTGTTCCAGCTCCGGCGTCTCCCGCTTCATTGGCGTCTCGGGCACCACGATGACGCGGAACACGTATTTGAGCAGCGGCTTGATGAACCACACGTTGTAGAACCGCTGCGTCATGACGGGGGTGATCGGCCGCGGCAGGACGACGCCGAGCACGCACGGGTCGAACCAGAAGGCGTGGTTGGCGACCACCAGGCACGGGCCGAACGCCGGCAGTTGCTTCGCGCCGGTCCCCTTCACCCGATACAGCACACGGAAGAACGGTTCGAGGCACAACTCCACGAAAGGGCGGAAGAACCGCAGCCAGCACCACACACAGAGGACAGCAGAGAGTATTACGGCGTACCACCGCGCCACGACGGACAACTCGGGAGAGAGAACGAATCCCTTACTTCGGGCGAAGCTGATGACGATCATCAGGAGGTTCGGGAACAGGGCCAACCCGGCGAAAACGCCGATGTACCACTTTTGAAAGCGGTGGGCACTCTCAACCCACTGAGGCCACGGCTTGGTCACTGGCGGAATGAAATGCGGTCGAAGGACGGCGGCTGTTCCCAAAATGAAACCGGCGAACAATGCGGACGTGCCCCACCACTGAACCTCTTCGGTGAGTGTCATCGACAACATGCCGAGGAACACCACGGTCGCGGCGACCGGCGCGAGACCGAGCACGCGGAATCGGGTCGAAGTGATCCCCACTACCAGCGCCAAGACGATTGCCGCCGCCACGTAGATCGGTGTGACGGTGAGCAGACCTGACCCGCCACCGGGAAACCGCAGGTGCTGGAGGCCGATCATCCAGGTGAAGAAAGACGAAACGAAACCGCACTGCGCGGCCCGCATGGCGAAGTCGTCCCACACCGGGCGGGGGAATCGCGTGCTGTCGGCGTTGTCGCTCATGGCTCACCGCTTCGATTCGTGAACGCGATTCTACACCCGGCCGGGAATTCGCCCCGCCGCTCATCGCGTTCTATGGTTCGGTATGACCCGCCGCACCCTGTTCCTGCTGCTCACGCTGGTCGCCGTCGGCACGGCCGTGGCGTTCCAGTTCGCCGAGTCTTTCGACGACGCCAAGATTTTCCGCCCCGTCGATTTCATGGAGTACCAGACCGCCGGGCGGGCCACGCTGGACCGCGAGAACCCCTACGACGGCGCGGTCCTGTACCGCTACCAACTGGACATCCAGGCGAAGCTGCCGACGGCAGACGAGGCCGAACAAGGACAAACGACACGCTACGCCGACCCCATCATGATGTGGAACCCGCCGTGGGCGCTGCCGCTCACGCTGCCGCTCGGGGCCATGCACTGGCGAGTTGGCCAACTGCTGTGGACCGCCGCCCAACTGCTGAGCGTGGTGGTGAGCGGCGGGCTGCTGTGGCGGCTTTTCGGCGGGGCGAACGAGAAGGCGACCGTGGCCATCGGTGTGGCGGTCGTGTTCGCCCCGACGCTGTTCCTGCTGCTGCTCGGTCAGATCAGCGGGTTCCTGCTACTCGGCGTGGTGGGGTTCGTGTGGTTCTGTTGGAACAAACCTACCCCCCCCGGCCC
>JANNQE010000482.1:0-2032 GCA_031441625.1 Planctomycetia bacterium | reverse complement strand
AGGGCGCGAACCGCCCTCACGCGCCCTCCCTTACGGTCGGGCCTCCGTTCAATCCGACTACCTCAACAGCCGGAACCGCTCCCAGTCGACCACTTGCCTCAGCCCGAACGCCGGCGGGTTGGCCCGCTTGAGCGGCTGGTGCAACAGGAACGGTTTACCGAGAAAGTCGCGTTCCGGCACGCCTGGGGTGGCCCACTCGCGGCTGTCGCCCGAGTTGGCCGAGTTGTCCCCGAGCATGAAGTATTCGTCGGCCCCGAGCTGGCATTCGCTCTTCACCGCGTGTTTCGCCGACCCGTCGCGGTAGTGGATGTCCCGCCAGATGGTGAAATGGCGGACGACGACGTGCCCGCCGCGGCAGCCGAGTTGCACCGGGCGGTCCACGCCGTTCCGCCTGCCGGCCGGGTCGGTGCTGCTCTTCGCCGGCGGCATCGGGGGCAGGTCGAACGGGGCGGCCACCGGCTTGCCGTAGATGGCGACGAGCACGCGGCGATCAACAAAGGCGAATTCGAGCGTGTACCGTTTGCCCGGCACCAAGACGAACGGGACATCGAACGGGCGTTCGGTGGCGGTGCGGTCGTGCGCGACTTGCGCCGTGCCGCCGGTCGTGTCGGCGTGAATCGGCAGGTGGACGCTGACGGTGTCCGCGCCGTCGCCCAACCGCACCGCGAACGCGCCCTTGTCCCCGCTCACCACCTCCACCTCGCACTCGACCATGAAGTCGTGAACGTCGAAATCTTTCTTCTTCCCCTCCACCGCGAACTCGGTGCCGCGGCCGTTGTACCCCAGCCCGTCGGACACGGTTTCATCGGATTGTGTGCCGAGCCGCCGGTGTCGGTAGGTGACACCGAACGGCGCGGTGGTGGCGTCCAGCACCAGGGCCGTGCCCTGCACCACGTCGGCGACGGCCGGCAGCGTCGGCGGCACGACGTTCGGTAAACCGGATGCGGCCGGCGGTCCCACTTCCCACCGTGAGGCCCACCCGTTCGGCGTCGGGCTGGCGTCCATGCGGAACACCGGGATGCGGACCTCGCGGAGCGTCGGCAAGTCCTTCCGCTGGATCTGCCCGTTGGCGTACACGTCGCCGTCCCAGATGCGGACCCGCTCGCCCGGCAGCCCGACCACCCGCTTCACGTAGGTGCGGTTCTCGCACGGCACGCGGTCCTCGTACACCGGCAGGCGGGCATCAAGCGGGGTGAACTGGTCGATCAGCTTCCGCCGCTCCTTCGGGTCGGGGCAGCGGAAGACGGCCACCTCCCAGCGGTGCGGCGGGCGGAGACGGAGGGTCAGTTTGTCCACCAGCAGGCGGTCGCCGAACGTCTCGTCCTCGTTGCGGAGGTCGAGCGGGCCGAACCCGCAGTTCGGGCAGGTGACGCCGTTCTGCGGGTCGAAGTCGCCGTACTCTTCGGGGGTGCCGACGCACACCGGGTGGCCGCACTGCGGGCACACCTTCTCGCGGCGGTTGCCGAGGACGGTTTGCGCCATGCTGCCGGTGGTGACGCCGAACGGCTCGACGAACGTGGTGCGGACGACCAGCAGCAGGCAGAAAAGCAGCACCAGGATGTGACATAGCCGGCGGAGGGTGAACCCGACGGGCGGGTAGGCTTCTTCGGCAGCGGGCGCGTCGGAGGGAAGTGGGAGCGGCGCATCAACGGCGGGCGTGGGCAGCGGGAGGGGTTCCGGCTCGGCGGCGGGCGGCGGGGTGGCGTCCACGAAATCTCTCGGCGTTCAATTCGGTGAGAGCGACCACCCGCCGCGGAGCGGCGGCAGATGTTAGCCAGGGGTGGAGCGAGCGACAGCGAGCGCAACCCCTGGAGGACCGACCCCAACAACCCGGAAGCCCCGGAGGGGCGACAGACTCCACTCCCGACTATCGCCCCTCCGGGGCTTGTTCTCATTTCGTTCGCGCGCCCCGGGGTTTCGTCGCTCGCCTGCGGCTCGCCGCCGCCCCCCCTGGTAAACATGGGCCGCCGCTCCGCGGCGAGCGGTGGTGTTCGCCGCTTGCAGTTGGTCCGGCTGCTCGGCGTCGTTCACC